>RFHL01000995.1 GCA_003696875.1 Bacteroidota bacterium
GAAGGCAAAAAGATTGGCTGGCGGGACGGATTCCGCGCCATTTATTGCATTTTGAAATACAAGCTCTTTCGCTGATGCCCAAATTTGCCTACAAAGAACTGGACCAAGAGGGCATGGAAACCCTCCAGACGATCGCTGCCGCCGATAAATTCAATCGCTGGATGTTCGAAACGGTGCGGGCCCACCTCATCCCGGGCAATGTCCTGGAGGTTGGCAGTGGCATCGGCAACATCTCCGCCCACTTCCTGGAGGAAGGCTACGACATCACCCTCTCCGACATTCGGGAAAACTACTGCGGCTTTTTGGAGGAGCATTTTCGGAAAGCCAAAACCCTGCGCGACATCGTCAAGCTCGACCTTGTCCACCCGGAATTTGAACGGGAATACGCCCCTTACCTGGGCCAATTTGACAACCTCTACGCCCTCAATGTCGTCGAGCACATCGAGGACGACACCCTGGCCCTGGAAAACTGCCGCAAGTTGCTGCGACCAGGCGGTCGCCTGATCATCCTCGTACCCGCTTATCAGTGGCTGTACAACAACTTTGACCGGGCCCTGTACCACTACCGGCGCTACACGCGCCGCAGCCTCAAGGCTGTCTTTCAGCAAAGCGGTTTTCGGGTGCGCAAGGCCTTCCATTTCAACTTTATCGGCATCGCAGGCTGGTTTGTCTCCGGGACCCTGCTGCGCAAGGAGCTCATCCCTTCGGGGCAGATGAAGCTGTATAACACCCTGGTGCCGATCTTCCGGCTGATCGACCGGATGCTGCTCCGGCAGGTGGGCCTGTCGGTCATTGTGGTAGGCGACGCCTGATGCCGGCACCATGGACCAGCCTTCGACCTTTCAGGAAGTATTGACGCTGCTCCATGCGGAACGGCGGCTGCTGGACGCGATCGTAGCGCGACGTGACCTCCCCCTTCAACCCTCAATGGAAACCCTGCTCGCAGAGGTACCGCATGATCCCGACCGGCTACAGCAACTGCTGGACCTGGGTCTCTTGACCGTACAAGCCCAGCGCCTGATCCTATCTCCCTGGCTGGAGGGTCTGCGCCAGGCCGCCCGGGGAGCACCCGGACTGGCCGAACCGGCCCTGGCCTCAGCCTATTGGGAAGCCCTCACGGCCCAGATTGCGACCTACGAACACCAGCGACCCGGTCCGGCCCGCACGGGCCGGCTGAGAGAAATCAAGCAGGCCCTCCAGGCCTTGCTATGGCAACTCGCCCGGGACCAGCAGACCCGGGTGGACTGGCTGGATACAGGAACTGAGGCCGAGGCCGCCTCGGCCGAAGCCTGGCAAGACCAGTGCCTGCAAACCTGGCCTGCCTGGCAAATGACCCTCCGCAACCGTCCCTTCTTTTGCCTGCCACCAGATGCCGAGACCGAAGCCCTGATCCTTGATCTCCGCAGCCTCCTCTACGAGCTGGAAGCTCAGGCGCACCATCTCAGCCAAAGACGCTGGGCGCGCCGTCTCGGGCCCCTTCCCGACCCGCAGCAGCGGCTGCGGAAGGTCAAAAAGCTCAAGGATGCGGGCCGGCTGCGCCAGCTGTCCAACGTGGATCAACTCATGGAGCAGCCCCGGGCGATAGCCCTGGAGGGCGTCGTGAAACACAACACCTGGACCACGCCCGCCGACTGGCGGGTCGACGCCGGGGCCCCCGCCCTGCATCGACTGGCACGCCGCTACGCCCGGGAGCGCCCCGCTTCTGCCCCGGCCATCTCCATGGCTGACCGGGCCCCTGTGGTCCGGGAGCTGTCACAATCCATCCTGACGAGTCTCAAATCCGCTTTTGAAGCTTCGGACCAGGATCTGTATTCCTTCCTGCAGGGGCAGGGGTATAGCCCCGAGCTCAGCCTTCAACACTACTTTGAGCTGCTGAACCACTACGGCCAGACCTGGTCCCATGGAGACAGCTTTGTGACAGCCCAGGGGAGACAACTGCTGGCCATCTGGCCCGGAAAAAAACTAGAAGGCTGGCGATTACAATAAGGCCCCGTCTGGAATAGAGCTTATACCCTGCTCACTTCGGGAGGGAGAATCGGTCACCCTTTGCCTATTTGCCATGGCACTTTCGTATCTTTATCCCCGCACCTCCACCATTTCATCTCCTACTGCCGGCATGAAGCCCAACTCGGAAGGCCATCTCAGTGAAGCGGAAGCATTCAAAGCCCTATTCGATCGGTACTATGATTCGATCCGGAACTTCCTGTACTACAAGTCGGGCAGCATTGAGCAGGCTGAGGATCTGACCCAGGAGGCCTTCCTGATTTTGTGGAAAAAGCGGGACAATATTGATCCGCAAAAAGTCAAAAGCTACCTCTATACTATTGCCAACAACCTCTTTCTCAATGAGGTAAAGCATCAAAAGGTGGTCATGAAGTTTCATCAGCAACCAGTGTCCAACGCTACGGTTGAGACCCCACAATACCTGATGGAGGAGGACGAATTCCGGGCCAAGCTAGAGGCCGCGATTGCCGCGCTGCCTGAGAAAAACCGAGAGGTTTTTCTGATGAACCGGATCGACAAGCTGACCTACAAAGAAATCGCCGATCGCCTGGGGCTGAGCGTCAAGGCGGTCGAGAAACGGATGCACCGCGCCCTGCAGGAACTCCGCAATATTTCTCCGCGTATCTAAACTTTGGTGCGCCAATGGTATATATCCCGGTTTTTTCGGGTAGGGTATTGAGGGGATGGGTTGTCCTACTTACAGAGACACTAGCATATTTTTTATGACATATTTTTTACCATAACCGGAACACCTAAACGTCATGTCTACCAGAATTCCCAAGGATGATTTCCTTGCTCATTGGCTGGTTGGCCAAGCTGAAGCAACGGATGATCAGGCCTGGGAAAATCGGGAACAAGAGGACCAACTACGTCGCGTAGTAGAGGCTGCAGCCCAGCTGAATGTCCCGGCCACCCGTTCGCGGGAGGCTGCCTGGGCAGCCCTGCAATCCCGGATCGAAGCCGAATCGTCCCCCGTGCCGGTGGCCAAAGTCCGCTCTTTTCCCCGCCTTTCCAGCCTGATGCGCGTGGCGGCTGCCATCGCGCTGCTCTTCGTCGCAGGCCTGTTGGTCCAGCGTTGGTTGGGAGATGATGCCGCGCTGTCTGCCGAGACCATCTCAAAGGCGACGCCCGCGCAATCTTCGCCGCTTACCCTCACCCTGCCCGATGCATCGGAGGTCGTGCTCAACGATCTTTCGGCTATTCACTATGAGGCAGCATCCTGGGCTGATGGGCACCGCAGCTTGCGCCTGGAAGGGGAAGCGTTCTTCCGCGTCAAGCCCGGCAGCACCTTCTCAGTAGAGACAGAGCTCGGGACCGTGACCGTTCGGGGCACCAGTTTCAACGTCTTTACGCGTAAGGAAAAAATGGAAGTGATCTGTTTTTCCGGGGAAGTTGCCGTATCTTTGAACGGTAGCTCTGAAGCAGCCTATGTGCTGACGCCCGGGGAAGCGGTTCGCTATGAGACCGGTGGTCGCCCTCAGCGATACCAAGCCGAAGTATCGGCGGGGACCCCCGGCTGGTCTGAAGGGATTTTTGCCTTCCGCGAAGCCCCTTTGGAACAGGTTTTGGAGGAAATGGAGCGTCAGTATGAGGTACAGCTAGAGCTGGATCCCTCGGCGGCAGATGGGCACTTTACGGGTACTTTCTACGTCGAGGATGCGTTTACTACTACGCTGGCCAACTTCTGCAAAGCGATGGGCCTGGAGGCACAACCGCTGGAAGCAGGGTCCTTCAAATTGATCCCCGCCGGGCATTCGCCCTGATTGAGAACGTCGTTTTATGCCTATTCTGCGCTTTTGGCTGATCAGCTGTACGGTACTCTTACTCAGTTGGTCCCAGCTGAAAGCGCAGCTTTTTATTGAGGCATTTGAGCCCGTTCATAGCCAGTCGCTGATCGAGGTATTCGACACCCTCGCGGCGCGCTACGGCCTCACCTTCAGCTACGATGCGGATTTGCTGGCGGGTCGCCGCGCCCCACTGGTGGACATCAGCCAGAAAGCGGTGCCAGAAGCCGTGGATCTCCTGCTGCGCCGCACCTGTCTCAAAGCTGAGTACCGCGCCGACCGCAAACATTTCACCATCTCCTACAGCCCCCTCAAGCAAGCCCGCCTGCAGGGCTTTGTCTTCAGCGGTGACTATCCCGATGGCCTGGACGGCGCCTCGGTACAGCTCAAGGGAACCCCTCAGCGCGGCGACGCCGTAGACTTTAGCGGACATTTCTCCTTTTATTGCAGCTGCCGCGACCTCGATACCCTGGTGATTCGCCGCTTTGACCACAAGACACTGCTGATCCCACTTGACCCACTGGAGCGTTATTTCGACTCCTCGGTCGAGTTGGAGTACAACAACCCCTCACTAGTCCCCGTCCTGATCAACGACGAGACCCCGCGTACCCTATCCGTCCACGACCAGGGAGTAAGCACCCTTACCTACCGCCCTCAAAAGGTGCAAAACCTTGGCTTGGGGACACCCGATGTGATGCGCCCCCTGCACCTGCTGCCAGGGATCTTTTCCGGAGATGGCACCGCCGGCGGCCTCAGCATCCGGGGCGGTGGGCAGTCCCAAAACCTGATGACCTTCGATGGCATCACCCTGTATCAGTCCGACCACTTCTATGGCGCCTTTGGGGTGCTAAACAATCGAGCCGTGCGGGAGGTAACCCTGCACCGGGGAGGCTTTGACGCCCGCTGGGGCGGGCGGGCCTCATCCGTGATTGAGGTGCTGGGCAGCCCCTACCGGGCCGATAGCCTCAAGGCAGGGGTAGACCTGAACCTCTTTACCGCCACCGCCTTTGTCGAGTCACCCTTTTTCCGCAAATCGGACCGGAACCACGCGGGCTTTATGCTGTCCACCCGGCTGGGTTCGCCGACGCTCTTTGCCAGCCCGGCCGGGCGCAACCTCTTTGATCAGACCTTTCAGAGCGGGGCCATTGCCGAGGACCGTACCCGCACCTATGCCCCCGATACCGATGTGGCCCTGGAGCCAGCCTTTGGCTTTGGCGACCTGACGGGCCGGGCGGTCTGGCAGGACTCATCCCGGCGCTTTTATCTGAGTACCACCGGCTTTGCCAGCCGAAACCTGATGAACTACCGCCACAAGGTACAGACGACCCAGGCCCTAGAAGTAACCAAAGACCGCCTCCTGCAGCAGCAGGAGGGTGCTAGCCTGAACTGGCGACAGGACTGGGAAGGCCGCCGCGGTACCGGTAACCATAGATTGGGGGTTGCCTACTCAGCCTTCCGGACCGCCTATGATTACGAGCTAACCACCGGAGCATCGGAGTTTGATTACGAAGAATCTCTGGTACAGCGCTACGGCGTCTCGGACCTGAGCCTGCGGGGAGACCTGGCCTGGCGAGAGCAGCGGCTCCGGCATCAGCTTGAGGCAGGGTATTTTGTGGGACGCCTCGGGACCTCTGCCGAAGAGGGCCGGCGCTTTATCTCCCAGAGTCCCCCTGACACCCTCCTACTCCCCCTCCAGGATCACACCCAAAGCGCCCTGTTGGGCGGCGGATACGGTCAGTACAGCTTCCGGCCCGACAGCAATCAATATACCCTGCAGGCTGGTCTGCGCTACACCTATTATGGCCCCACCCGGCAGGGTTATCTGGCACCGCGAGCGTCCCTGGTGGTACGCCCCAGCCAGCGGCTGCGCCTCAAGCTGGCCGCAGGCCGCTATTACCAATTTATGCAGCTGGAGCAGGCCACCAATGGCCTGCAAGTCGGGGAAGATTACTGGCTGCTAGCCGATGGCGATAGCACCGATGTCCTCTATGCCGATCATGTCATCGCCGGGATGGCCTTCGAATCAGGCGAGCACAAAGAGTTTCTTTTTGAGCTGGAAGCCTATCACAAGCGCCTCCATGGCCTGAGCACCTACACGCTCCTGTACAACCCTTTTACCACCGACCGGGAAAATGAGCGTCGCCTCACCGGCGGTCAAGGCTGGATCTGGGGGGTAGACCTCCTGATGCGACGACGCTTCGGCGACTGGTATACCACCTGGGTGAGTTACACCGCCCTGCGCGCCAAGCAGAGGTATCCGGGCTTTATGGACGGAGAGCGCTTTGCGGCCAATGAGGATGTGCGCCACTTTGCCAAGTGGGTGCATGTGCTTAGCGTGGGCAGTCAGAAGCAATGGGACCTTTCGGCGGCCTTCTCTATCAGCTCGGGACTGCCCTATACCCAGGCGACTGGCGTAGAGCTGGCCAGTGGGGGCATCGCGCGGGACTATCCTCAGGTCCTGTTTGGTACCCGTAACGAGGGCCGCTTACCGGCCCGGCATCAGCTGGACCTGGCCCTCTCCTACAGCCTGGTCCTACCCGACGGACGCCTCCCGGGTAGCATTGGCCTTTCGATCTACAATGTGTATAATCAGCGCAATATCAGCGATCGCCGCTTTGTAGGAGTCCTGGAGGATGATCCGGAGGCTCAACCCGAAGTGGTGATCACCGACCGATACTTGCTGGGAATCTTGCCCAATGTGTTTGCCAGCTTGCACTTCTAAGCCAACCCACAGCTATAGGCCCCTGAGAAACGCACCGATGGAATCTGAGATACAGGTCGAAGACAGTGGTTGAAAATCCTTTGCCCTCCGTCTTGCCTCCTTTCTGCCTCTTTCCTCTCTACCTCATACAAGGAACACACGGGAAACCACACGCAGCGGTCAATGAAGCCGGGCGTATGGGTACATTTTTTTAGGAACGGGAGAGAATGTGTATTTTCCCCGACATTTGATCTCAGTACATCTTTCTTCCTTAACCTCGCATTGATAATTCTTACGAATGCCCATGAGAAAACTTCTTTTTACCCTCTTGGGGGTACTGGGTCTGGGGGCGGGCCTGTGGGCCCAGGCAGGCCCCGCAGTATGGACCGCTCTCCCCAAAACGGCGGTGACCCTCCCCGCCGAACGGAGCGTACAACCTGAACATTTTCACGCTGCTCAGCTCGACTTACCCACCCTCAAGCAACAGCTTCGACAAGCTCCGATGGAGGGGTTGGGACAAAGTCTGGAAGTCCTCCTACCCATGCCCAGCGGCCAACTACAGCGCTTTGCCATCGTAGAATCGCCCGTCATGGCGCCTGAGCTGGCGGCGCGATACCCTGACATCAAGAGCTATCTGGGCCAGGGGATTGATGATCCTACCGCCACGATGCGGATGGATGTGTCTCCGCTGGGCTTTCACGCGCTGATTCTCGGTAGCGAGGGCCCTGTTTACATTGATCCCATTGATGATCAGGACCTGACGGAGTACATCAGCTTTTTCCGGCAGGATGTGCCCGAGATGGCCTTCGGCAACGACCGCAGCTGCGGCTTTCGGGAAGATGACCCCTACAACAGCCCCGTGATGAATCGGGAGCGAAACAGCCGGACTATTCTCGCCATTGGCGACGAACTCCTCACATACCGCCTGGCCATGGCGGCCGATAGCCTGTTTTCCGGCTTCTTCAACAACTCAGTATCCCAGGTCACGGCTGCCCTGAATACCATCGTAAACCGCATAAATACGATTTACGAGCGGGAAGCGGCCATCCGCATGCAGCTGGTTCCCAACAATGATCAGCTCATCTATACCGGTCCAGGTCCGGATGTGTACTCCAATCATCAGACCACCAACGGAAACCCGACACCGAGCATTTTTACCATGCTGGGCAACAATCAGTCCTATGTGGACGCCACCATCGGGCCACTTAACTATGACATCGGACATGTGGTGACCCTCGTGGCCCCGGGCGGGGCCGTCGGGGTAGCCAGCCGGGGGACCGTTTGCGTGAGCGGGCTCAAGGCCCGCGGCGTCTCCGGGAGCCTTACCCCCACCTCCGACGTATTTATCGTCGAGGTAGTGGCCCACGAGATGGGACATCAGTTCAATGCCAACCACGTCTTCAATACCAGCGCTGCCTTCTGCGTGGACCAGCGATCCAATGCCGCGGCCGTCGAGCCGGGTAGCGGCTCGACCATCATGTCCTATGCGGGCAGCTGCTCGCCTCACAACCTGCAGAACAATGCCGATGATTACTTCAACGCCATCAGCAAGGATGAGATCATCGACTGGTCACGCAACCGCTCCGGGGCCAACTGTCCGCAGGTCACCAGCAATGGCAATGGCATTCCATTGGTAACGACTGGCCTCACGAATGGCTTCTTCATCCCGCATTCCACCCCCTTTGAACTGACAGCCATAGGAACAGATCCCGATGGGGATCCGCTGACCTATCTCTGGGAGCAGGCCGACATCGGTCCGGCCGGAGATCCCAACAACCCCACGGGTAACGCCGCCATCTTCCGTTCCTGGCCCGCGACGAGCTCCCCCACCCGGGTGTTTCCCCGCTTGCAAAACCTGATCAACAACAACACCCCCTACGGTGAGACCATGCCCACCTACGCCCGGGACCTGACTTTCCGGGTTACCGCCATGGACAACAAGGCCGGTGGCTCGGGCATCGTCATGGATGAGGTCGCCTTCGAAGTATCGGGGACGGCAGGACCCTTCCTCGTGACCGAGCCCAACAGCAATCAGGTCAACTGGCAAGCCGGCACCTATCAGGAAGTTACCTGGGATGTGGCTTCCACCGATATCTCCCCCATCAACTGTCAGACGGTAGACATCCTGCTCTCTACCGACAACGGTTTTACCTATCCCGAGACGCTGGCCCATGCGGTCCCCAATACCGGCCTGGCCTATGTGCTGGTCCCCGAACTTCCCGGCTTTACCAATCGGGTAAAGGTCAAGGCCGCGGAAAGCATTTTCTTTGACATCTCCAACCAGAGCTTCCAGATCAGCCAGCCGGCCAATCCGGGCTTTGCCCACTTTTTCCCTGAGACCACCCTCAATGGGTGTGTGGATGCGACCACCTCAGTACCTTTCTACACCAGTGGCTGGGGCGGCTTTGCCGACAGCATTGATTACTCCTTGTCGGGCCTGCCGGCAGGCTATCAGGCAACATTTACGCCCAGCCGGGTAGCGGTAGGAGATACGGCAGAACTGAGCATCACGGTCCCGGCCGGGGCCGCCCCCGGACAACTGAATCTGATCGTAGTAGGCCTCGCGGCCGGTGAGTCGGAGCTGGAAAACATCACCCTAAACGTTTCGGCCGGCGGCCCGGTGAGTACCCAGGTTCTCTCCCCCTTCCCTGGCACCACGGGACTTGGTCAGGCAGTCACCCTGAGCTGGTTTGATGTACCCTCAGCGACGGGCTACACGGTAGAAGTGGCCACCGATCCGGCTTTCACGGCTCTGGGCAATGACCCGGCACTGGTCGTCAGTGGCCTGACTGTCAACTCCTACACCATCCCCACCGCGCTGGCACCCTTCACCACCTACTACTGGCGTGTGCGAGCCTCCAGTTCCTGCGGCCTGGGCGATTATACCCCCGTGGCGGCCTTCCAGACTGGTGTATGTCAGGTGTTTACTGCCGGCAATGTGCCGGTGAGCATTCCCGCCTTTGGCAACCCCGCCACGGCTACCTCGACCATGCAGGTCTTTTCCACCGGCTCCATCAGCGATGTGAATGTGCTGGACCTGCAAGGGACGCACCCCTCGGTGAGCGAAATCGAAGTATCCCTCAGCAGCCCCGCCGGGCCTGAGGTGGTGCTGTTCTCCCAAATCTGTACGGAGAATGACCAAAACTTCAACCTCAACTTCAACGACGACTCCGAGATCGATCAGGCCAACTGTCCGCCGGTGGCGGGCCAGACCCTGTCACCCGTCGATGCCCTTTCCGGCTTCAATGGCACCAATCCCTTCGGGACCTGGACTCTGACGGTCAAGGATTTTGTCAACTTTGATGGTGGTGAGCTCACCAACTGGGCGTTGGAGATCTGTACCCCTGGCTTTGACCCGCCGGTGCTGGTCACCAACGATCCTCTGCCCACCCAGCAGTGGGCCCAGGAACCCATCACCAACACCTACCTACAGGCCACGACTCCGGTCGGCAACACCACCAACCTGCGGTTTACCGTCGTGGCTCTGCCCCATTTCGGGGGGCTGCTACTCAATGGGAACAACCTCGCCGTGGGGGATCAGTTTACCCAGGACGACATCGACCAGAACCGGGTGGCCTACCTGCACAACGGCAGCAGCACCACGTCGGACCTCTTCCGTTTTGACGTGACCAACAATGCCGGCGGCTGGATTGGCCTCTATGACTTCCAGATCGACATCTCGCTCACCGGAACCTCTATCGCCGGTGCGCTGGAAGGCATGAACCTAGAGGTCTTTCCCAACCCTGCTCAGTCGACCCTGAGCGTGGAGCTGGATGCGAACTGGACACAACCTTGGACGGTAAGCCTCGTCAACCCGCAGGGTCAGCTGGTCCGTCAGCACTCGGTGGCTCGTGGCGTACAGGCCACGCGCCTGGAG
Source organism: Bacteroidota bacterium (assembly GCA_003696875.1). Lineage (GTDB taxonomy): Bacteria > Bacteroidota > Bacteroidia > J057 > J057 > RFHL01. Next base: position 10,367 of record RFHL01000995.1, read on the forward strand.
GTGAGCAGCCTGGCCGCCGGGCTGTACATCCTCCAGGTCGAAGCCAAGGGAGGCCGCCTGCTGCGCAAAGTGATGGTGCAGCACTAGCCTTAACCTTTCCTGGGCCTTGTCGCCGAACCGATCGGATGATCGGTCCGGCGACATTTTTTTCCGGCGATCATCTTTTTTGTAATAATCTGGCCCCTTTGTCAACTAATGCAGGCGGACCCTTATCTTTTGCCTGGATGACTCCGAATATGGCCTCAAATTTTCTGCCCATATGATCGACGTTCAACACCTGCACAAAACCTTTACCCTGGATCGAAAAGCCCGTAAGCTGGAGGGCAAGCGGGAAGCCCTGGCGGTAGAAGATGTCAGCTTCAGCTGCCAGCCCGGGCGCATCTTCTCCCTCCTCGGCCCCAACGGGGCCGGCAAGACCACTACGCTGCGCATGATCGCCACCATCCTGCGGCCCACGCAGGGTAGCATCAACGTGGCGGGCCACGATGTGGCCCGCGAGCCCGAAAAGGTGCGCGCCCAGTTGGGCTTTCTCACTGGCAGCACCGGTCTGTATCACCGCCTCACCCCCCGGGAGGTGGTGCGCTACTTTGCCAAGCTCTATGGCATGGACCCCACGCGCGCACGCCAGCGTGAGGACGAGCTTTTCACCCTGCTTGGCATCCACGACTTTGCCACCAAGCGGATCGGCACCCTCTCGACGGGCATGAAGCAAAAGGTATCCATCGCCCGGACCATGATCCACGACCCTCAGGTCGTGGTCTTCGATGAGCCCACCTCCGGCTTGGATGTCATCACCGCCGACCACATCATCCAGCTCATCCGCGACTGCAAGACCCAGGGCAAAACCGTCATTTTCTCTTCCCACATCATGAGCGAGGTAGATCTGCTCTGCGACGACCTCGCCATCATTCACGAGGGCAAGTTGCGCTTCCGCGGCACCATGGCCGAGTTTCGCGCCGGCATGGGCGACGCTACCCTCACCGAGGCCTTTATCCGTACTGTGCACAGCGACGCCCTGCCCGCTTAAAGCCAAGGAAGCTATTCGCCCAGCGGCAGCCCCATCCCCCCTTTTCAACACCACCCATCGGCCCAGCATCTTACCTCTATTGAATGTACTGATATCCCGCCCGAGCATCGGGAACATCTGACATCTCCTCTCTATGCAAACCATCCTCCATATCTTTCGCAAAGAGCTCCTCGACACCCTCCGGGACCGGCGCACCCTGATCATGATGATCCTTTTCCCCATGGTGCTCTTTCCCCTGATCCTGGGGCTCACTATGACCATCACCCAGAATCAGCGCACCAAGGAAGCCACCCGCACCCTCAAAATCGGCCTGATCGGGACCGAGGTCGCGCCAGGTTTGGTCTCCGCTCTGGAGAGCCGCGACGATTTTACCCTCATCCCGGGCCTCGGCCTGGCCGATACTGCCCGGCACATTCGCACCGACAGCCTGGACCTCGTGCTCTGGGTATCGCCTGACTATGCCGCTGCACTCGACAGCCTGGGCTCCGCCCAGCTGCGCATCTATCACCAGAGTACCGACGACGACAAGGTCAAAAACCGCCTCAAGGAGGCCATCGAAGCCTATGAAGGGGAGTTGCTACAGGCCCGGCTCAATCAGCTCGACATCCGGGGAGAAACCATCGATCCATTTGCCATTGACGATACCCACAATGTCGCCAGCAAGCAGGAGATCATCGGCAAGCTCGTCGGCGGCTTCCTCCCCTACATCTTCATCCTCTTCTGCTTCCTGGGTACCTACTACCCCGCCGTAGACCTCTTCACCGGCGAAAAAGAGCGCGGCACCATCGAAACCCTGCTCACCGTCCCCGTCTCCCGCCAGCAGATCCTGATCGGCAAGATGCTCGTCGTGGCTGCCTCCGGCCTCATCTCTGCCCTCGTCGGCATGCTGGGCCTACGCCTCAGCATCGCCCTCGTCGAGTTACCCCCTGCCTTTGCCCAGGTCCTCACCAGCCTGGCCCAACCCAGCGCTATCCTCCTCATCCTGGGCATGATCGTCCCCCTCGCCGTCTTCTTTGCCGGCGTGCTCATTCCTTTGGCCATCTACGCCCGCAATTTCAAGGAAGCCCAGAGCCTCATTGCCCCGCTCAACATCCTCGTCATCATCCCCGCCGCCCTCGCCATGTTGCCCGGCCTGGAATTCAACCTGTGGACCGGCCTGGTCCCCATCCTCAACGTGGCCCTGATCTCCAAGGAGATCGTCGCCGGTACAGCCGAAGTCTGGGGCATCCTGCTCGTATTTGGCTCCCTGGTGGTGCTGGCCCTGGCCAGC
>RFHL01000996.1 GCA_003696875.1 Bacteroidota bacterium
GGTCAAAGGCATATGGAAGCCAACTGCCATCGGCCTCCTTGGTAACCATGTCCATATCCAACTCATAGTTGATATAGGTCTGCGGAACCGGTGTGCATGGGGTAATGGTCCCGGAGCGCCCGTCGAAGTAGACGATGGCCGGCCGGCCGGAGGGCTGCAGGAAAATATCCAGCGAAGGTTGTACGTAGGTGGGATAATCCAGATCAAAGCCGTAAATGCCTACACTTTGGGTTCCATTCACGGCCTCGACCACCCAGCTGCCACTAGTGTTGGATACATACTTGAGGGTAGCGATACCGGCATCATTGTGCAGGTAGGCGATGTGTACATGCCCATTGCCATCTACGGTGATGGCAGATTTGAAGCCATAGGTCCCCTCATCTGTGATGTCTTCGAAGGCCCATGTCCCGGTCTGATGGTTTCTATAGCCATAGGTCAGACGATTCAGGGCTTCTTTCCAGTAGCTGATATGCAAGTCGCCATCTGCCTCTACATACAGATCCGGATTGGCGCCGGACTGCTGCAGATCGGTGATGATGTCTTCGTAGGACCAGTTAAGAAACTGAGCTGTCACCCGGCCTCCCCCGACCAAAAACAGAACGAGCATCAGCAGGCGGGAATATTCACGAGTCTTCATGGGCGGGTCTTATGTCTTTGATACGCAAGTTAATGCGGGTTTTTTGATTCCAGGTATTGAACATCGGCTGAAATGCAACATCCAGCCGATCGGTCTGCAAGCTGTCCCATTTACGGGCCAGATTGAAGCCTACCGCTTCTACCATGGTCTCTCCTTGCTGGATCACCAACTTGATGTGTTCCTCTTTCATGACCGTATGATAGGCCACTTGTACCCCCTTGGCGAGAAATACGGGCCTCCGATTTTGCGGGCCAAATGGCGCCATACGATTCAGCAGGCGGACAAAGCGGGCATCGACTTCTGGCAGGGAGATCAGCTCATCGATGTACAGAACGGGGACCCGTTGCTCGGGGGTGATGCTGCGGGCCACGGCCGCATCGAAGGCCTGACGAAAGGCCGGAAAGACTTCCTCTTTCAGACTGAGGCCCGCCGCATACTTGTGCCCTCCCCACTGCAACAGATGCTCATCACAGGCCTCCAGGGCCTGGTACAGATCAAAGCCCGGCACCGAGCGGGCCGAGCCCACCAGTTTTCCCTCCGAGCGGGTCAGCAGCACCGTGGGCCGGTAGTGGGTTTCGATCAGGCGGGAGGCCACGATCCCAATGACACCCTTGTGCCACTCAGGGTGAAACAGCACTGTGCTGTGGCCGGCCGAATATTCCGGATCCTGCCCAATAAGCTGAAGCGCCTCCTCGGTCATGTTCCGATCCAGATCCTTGCGCGCATCATTGGAGCTTTGCAAGTTGGATGCCCCATCTTCCAGGTCTTCTCCCATCAAGACCCGCACGGCCTGCCGGGCGTGCTCCAGCCGACCGGCAGCATTGATCCGGGGACCGATAAAGAAGACCAGATCCGAAATGTCCCAGTCCCGGCTTCCCTCAGCCTGGTCCATGAGGGCCTTGATCCCGGGCAGGGGATTTTCGCGAAGCTTGTTCAGACCGTGATAGGCCATGACCCGGTTTTCGCCAGTGATGGGGACTATGTCACAGGCAATACTCAGGACCAGCAGGTCACAATAGGCCGCAAAAGGATCATAATCCGGGGGCAAGGGATGCCCCTGCTCCCGCAGGCGCAAGGTGAGGGCCTGTAACAGCTTCATCCCCACGCCACAACCGGTAAGCTCCTTGTAGGGATAGGGGCAATCCGGCCGCTTAGGGTCCAGCACCGCCACGGCGGCCGGCAAGACCGGCCCGGGAGTATGGTGATCACAAACAATGATGTCGATCCCCTTCAGGCCGGCGTATTGCACCTTGTCCATCGCCTTGATGCCGCAATCCAGGGACACCATCAGCCGGATACCCTCCCGATGGGCATAATCCACGCCCTGGTAAGAGATGCCATATCCCTCCCCGTAGCGATCAGGGATGTAGAAGGAAACCCGAAACCCCAGGTCACGCATGGCCTGCATCATCGTCGCCACGGCACTGGTGCCGTCGACGTCGTAGTCGCCATACAGGAGGACCGGCTCCTGCCGGTCGTGGGCTTCCAGCAAGCGTGCCACCGCCCGGTCCATGTCCCGCATCAAAAAGGGGTCATGCAACTCACCCTGGGCCGGCGTATAGAAGGCCTTGGCTGCGGCAAAGGAGGAAATACCCCGCCGCACCAGGATACGGGCCAGGGCAAGTGGAAAAGGCTGATCCGTACGGAGCGCATCAGCCAGGGAAGCGGCCACCTCCGGTGATACCGGGGGCTGCATGTGCCAGTTCATGGTGTTCATAAGGTCCAAAACGCTGCCCCCAACAGGGGAGAAACCCGGAAAGGTTTTGGGAGACAAAACATTTCTCCGGCAAAAACATCTAAAGTAAGGAATCCTCTGTCTAATATCGAAGCCTGGACCGCCATATTTGGACAAGAATGGCGGCAAAGCTAACATCTTCCTTTCCTGACCTGGCCCCTGCCGGAGACAGCGGAGCATTGGCATTTCTCCCTGGCAGATTGTTACTTGAATGAGATTTAACAATATCGCCATTTCAACAAATGGCCTTCCCCTCACGCCTATTTCCAGTCCTATGCATATCGTTCCCGCCCTTTACATCAAAGACGGCAAAGCCGCAGCTTACCGTCCCGGTGACTACCTAAACCTTTCCTACCTGGATAGGGACCCTTACGATCTGATCCAAGAACTGTCCGATCACCACATCCAGCGCATCATGCTGGTCGATGTGGACGCCTCACTCGACAACCCCCAGCACAACATGGGCCTGATTGGGTCCCTCGCCAATACCACGATCCCCGATCTGGAGGTAGCCGGAGGCATTTCCAATATGGACTATCTCAAGTCGCTGCAGTATGCCGGGGTCGATTATTTTGTGTTGGGATCGGCTATGTTTGACAACTTTGCCTTTGTTGAAGCCGTTCGGGACGCCGACCACGTCGACAACGACCGCATCATGGTGGCCTTCGACCTCCTTGATGGGCAACTTACCTGCCACGGATGGACCCGCGAGCAGCCGGATCAGGACCTTTTTGCCCTCATACAGAAAACCCTGGACAACGGCTTCCGCCGCTGCATCGTCTCTCATATCAATACCCAGCAGCCCGAAGCCGGGCCTGACCTTGATTTTTATCGCCGACTGCGACTCCGCTTCCCGGACCTGATCCTAACTGCCGCCGGACACATCCACTCCTTTGAGCATATCGATGCGCTCCGGGATATCCAGGTCGATGAGGTCGTCATCGGCAACGAGATCTATCAGCAGCCGGGACTTATGGCTCAGATTTCGGCTTATAATGAAGCCGAGGGGGAGGCCTGATCTCCACAAAAAAAGGGGAGCCCGGTCGGGCTCCCCTCGAGTAAAAAACTACACACACTAGCACGAAGTAGTACAGGGCTTCATCACCCTGCAACACAAGGAAAGGCAGGCAATTCGTATTGAGGTCTTCACTATCGAAGACAACCTCAGCGGCATTTACCCTAATGCCATCACGCAATTTCCCCTTATGCAATTCTTCCTTACCTTTGCAGGCGAATTATCCAGCTATGGAAGAAAAGATCAAGGCCTTACTGGCAGAAATTGCGGCCTTCTCCGTCGAGAGTGAGGCCGATCTGGAGACCTACCGCCGGCTCTACACCAACCGGAAAGCGCAGATTAACACGCTTTTTGCGGATTTTCGTCAGCTGCCACCGGAAGACAAAAAGCGGCTGGGCCAGCCGCTGAATCAACTCAAGCAGGCGGCCAATGACCGCCTGGAGGCCTTCCAGGCCCAGCTGCGCCAGCAAAACATGGCCGCCGATCGCCCACATGACCTCACCTTGCCCGGGGACCCGCATATGCCGGGAGCCCGACACCCGCTCTCCATCGTCCTGGCCCGCATCGTAGGCATCTTTGAGCGCCTCGGCTATGACATTGCCGAGGGCCCCGAGATCGAGGACGATTGGCACAACTTCACCGCCCTCAACTTCCCGGACAATCACCCCGCCCGGGACATGCAGGATACCTTCTTCATCCACCGCAATCCGGATCATCTCCTGCGTACCCACACCTCCTCGGTCCAGATCCGGGCCATGGAGGAGGGCAAGCCCCCCTTTCGGATCCTGGCTCCGGGTCGCGTATATCGCAACGAGGCCATCTCGGCCCGGGCGCACTGCTTCTTCCATCAGGTCGAAGGCCTGGTAATCGACAAGGACATTAGCTTTGCCGATATGAAGCAGCACCTGCAATTCTTTGCCACGGAACTGTTTGGCGCCAATACCCAAATCAAGCTGCGTCCCTCCTATTTCCCCTTCACGGAGATCAGCGCCGAGATGGACGTTACCTGTCGCATCTGCGAAGGCGAGGGTTGTAATGTGTGTAAGTACAGTGGCTGGCTGGAGATTATGGGCTGCGGTATGGTAGATCCCAACGTACTGCGCAACTGTGGCATTGATCCGGATGAATATTCGGGATTTGCCTTTGGCATGGGGGTAGAGCGCATCGCGCAAATTCTCTTCCGGGTACCAGACCTGCGGCTCTATTCCCAAAATGACCTGCGCTTTTTGCAGCAGTTTGAGCAGTTTTAGACAGGGGAGGAGCGGCAGAAGGCGAAGCGGTTTGCCTTATTTCACATCCTGATCCCTGACGAATTGTTATGCACATCCTTGTCCTGAATTGTGGCTCCTCTTCTGTGAAGGCTGACCTGGTCCGCACCGAAGACGGGGAGCGCCTGCTTTCGGTGCGGGTCGACCGCGTAGGAGAAGACCGGCCTCAGCTTCGCTTTTCCGATGCACCCGAAGCAGAGGCCTGCCCCGCTTCCGGCGTCGAAGCGGTCCTGACACATGTCCTCCCGCTGGTGGCCCAGCGGGCCGAACCCCTGGGCCTCGATGCCATCGGGCATCGGGTCGTTCACGGAGGCGATGCTTTTTCTGAACCCGTTCCGATTGACGAGACGGTCAAAGACCAAATCCGTCGCCTTTGCCAACTGGCTCCCCTCCACAATCCCATAAACCTGGCCGGGATCGAAGCCTGCCAACGACAATGGCCCGACCTGCCCCAGATAGCCGTATTCGATACGGCTTTTCACCACAGTCTACCCCGCCGGGCCATTGAATACGCGATTCCTCGCGAGGTCGCTACCCGCCACGGTATTCGCCGCTACGGCTTTCATGGTACCAGCCATCAGTACGTGGCCCGGCAGGCCGCGGCCTTCCTCAACCGTCCTCTGCGACAGCTACGCCTGATAACTTGCCATCTGGGCAGCGGGGCTAGCGTATGTGCGGTCGAGTATGGTCGCTCGGTCGAGACGTCTATGGGCATGACCCCGCTCGAAGGCCTGGTCATGGGCACTCGCAGCGGGGATCTGGATCCCGGCATCATCCTGCATCTGCTGCTGCAGGGAGGGATGTCACCCGAAGAGGTCGATTACATGCTCAACAAGACCAGCGGCCTTCAGGGGCTTGCCGGCGACAACGATATGCGCGATCTGGAAGAGCGCGCTGCCCAGGGCGACGAATCGGCCCGCCTGGCCATCCAGGTCTTTTCCCATCAGGTGCGCAAGTACATCGGTGCCTATGCCGCCGTA
>RFHL01000997.1 GCA_003696875.1 Bacteroidota bacterium
CCGTCTTATCGGCTTCCGAGGGCTCCGTTTCATAGGGCAGATGCGGCTCGCGGGTGTTGGGGTGGTAGGGATTGCCCTCCACTTTTACGGCCATCCCCTGGCTCACTTTGACCTGAAGCCCGCAGGCGCTGTGGCAGCCCAAGCAAACCGTGCGCACGATCTTGTCTCCGGCGATGGGATCCGGGTCCGGGGCGCCGGCGATCCAGTCTTTGGGTTTGGCCCCTTCCCGCATGCAGCCCGCACCCAACAAGAGACCCGAAAGCGCCATCGCCCCCTTTATGAAGTTCCTTCTATTGGTAGGCATCAGAAGACTCCTTCTCAGCTAGTTTTCGATGTTTTCATAAGGAAGGACCTTGTAGGTCATCAGAAAGAGCAAGAACATGACGGCCATGGTCACGACGCCAAAGACCATCTTGTCCGGTTCCGGTATGAGGGTTTCCCAGCGAAAATGGGTCATGGGCAGTAGCTGGCCGCCAATGAAGATGTTGACACAGCCGTAGAGCGTACCCACCAGGGTGGCGATCGCGGCCACACAGGCGACCAGCACATTTTCGCGCATTCGCCGGTAGAGCATGAGAGCAAAGGGCAGGACGAGACCGATCGCAACTTGAAACAGCCAGAACTGCAGCGCCCGCGGTCCTACGAAAAACACATCGCTGGCTAGGCGCCCGCCGATGCCGGTGTACTGCAGGAGCACAAAATAGATGAAGAACACGCCGGCCTGGGCCAGCAGCGAATATTTCAAGATGATCCCGAACTCGGCCAGGTAGCGTTGTTGTTCCGCAAGGGCCTTGGCCGGCGTGTGCACCAACCAGTTCTTGAGGTGCGTGAGCAAGATGAGAAATGCCGAGCCCGAGCATGCTCCAAAGCTAAAGAAGATGAAGACCATGACGGAGGAGTGCCACATGACACGACCCTTGAAGGAAGACAACAGAATCCCTAAATAAATGAGCCCTAGAAACGAGAAAAACAGACTCACCCCCGCCCAGAATCGCTCCCGCCGCTCCTGCCGGTTTCGGATTTCGGCGACGCTTCCCGACTCGCGCTGCCCCAAGACCAGCAGCCGATAGACCCCCTGCAAAGGGCCGGGTTGCTGCGCGCGGTAGAGGAGCTCCGGCCGAAACAGATAATAGGAATGGATGGCGTAGGACAGCATGCAGAGCGTGATGATGTAAACGCCGTAGGCCACCGGCGAGGTCCAATGCCAGTGGTAGAACATCGTGTAGA
>RFHL01000998.1 GCA_003696875.1 Bacteroidota bacterium
GCCTCCGAAGGGGTGTGGCCCTTTTCGCGCAGCAAGTTATACTGAGCCTCCATGATGCCGGCCAGGGCGCCCATGAGCACGCCACGCTCACCGGTGAGGTCACTGAAGACCTCCTTTTGGAAGGTCGTCTCGAACAGGAAGCCCGATCCGATCCCAATGCCGACGGCGATGGCCTTGTCACGGGCCTTGCCGGTATAGTCCTGGGCCACCGCAAAGCTGGAATTGATCCCCTGCCCAGCCAGAAACAAGCGACGGACACTGGTGCCCGAGCCCTTGGGAGCGGCCAGGAAGACATCGACCTCCGCAGGTGGCACGATGCCGGTCTGATCGTTGTAGGTGAGCCCAAAGCCGTGGGAGAAATACAGGCTCTTGCCTGGTGTCAGGTGTTTTTTGATGGTAGGCCAGGTAGCGATCTGGCCAGCGTCGGAGAGGAGGTTCATGAGAATGGTCCCCTTGGCGCAGGCTTCTTCCAGGTCAAAGAGGGTCTCGCCGGGAATCCAGCCGTCGGCGACGGCCTTGTCCCAACTGGGGGAGCCCTGGCGCTGGCCAACAATCACGTTGAAGCCATTGTCGCGCAGGTTCAGCGCCTGGGCGGGTCCTTGTACCCCGTAGCCCAAAGCGGCCAGGGTTTCCTCTCTCAAAACGTCGCGGGCATGATCCAGGGTAAACTCGTCCCGCGTAATCACGGTTTCCTCTACCCCACCAAAGTTGATAACTGCCATAGTGGATGTTTCTGTCGGTGGCAAAAGTGAAAAGTGAATGAAATAGATTGAGAAGAAAGGATCCGGCTCAAGCCGGATCAGATCAGTTCTCCGGCCACGTAGGCCCGAAGGTTGAGTGGTTTCTTGGAAATGGCGATGGTCCCCGAACGGGAAAATCCCAGCACGCCAAAGGGCTCCAGCTTGCGGAAAAGTTCCATCGTTTCGCCCGGATGGCCCGTTTTTTCAATCATGATGTAGTCGGGCTCAATGCTCAACACCCGGGCATGGTTGTCCCGTACGATGCGCTCCAGCGTACCGTTGACGAGGTTGCGATGGGAGACCTTGTAGAGGGCCAGCTCCTGCTGCACAATGTCTTCCTCACGCAACACAAAACACTTGATGACCCCGATGATCTTGTCCAACTGCTTGCTGAGCTTGCGCACCTGGTCTTCCGAGGTATGAATGACAATGATGAAGCGGTGAATGCCCGCCATCTCTGACTCCGAAGTCGTCAGGCTCTCAATGTTGATGTGACGCCGCGTGAAGATGGTGGTGATGCGGTGCAGCAGCCCGATGGTATTTTCGGTAAATATCGACAGGGTGAAGGTTTGCTCTTCCATAGGATTGCGATGAAAGTGAAGAGGTAAATGGAGACGGACAGGGACGCCTAGGGTTCGAGCTTGATCTCATCGACCGAAGCCCCGCTGGGCACCATCGGAAAGATGTTGGCTTCTTTCTCCACGGTGATATCCAGCAAATAAGGCCCATCGTGAGCGAGCATCTCGTCCAGCGCCTGGTCCAGCTCGGCGCGCTCATTGACCCGCTGTGCCTTCATGCCAAAGCCTTCGGCGATCTTCACAAAGTCGGGATTCATCAGTTCGGTAAAGGAATAGCGCCGGTCAAAAAACAGCTGCTGCCACTGCCGCACCATCCCCAGAAAGTTGTTGTTCAGAATGATGATCTTGACCGCTACGTTGTTTTGCGTGAGGCAACCCAGTTCCTGCAAGGTCATCTGAAAGGCGCCGTCTCCGATAAAGGCCAGAACGGTCCGCTCAGGCTGAGCCAGCTTGGCCCCAAAGGCGGCGGGCAAGGCAAAGCCCATCGTCCCCAATCCGCCGGAAGAGACCCAAGCATCGGTGGCCTTGTACTTGTAGTAGCGGGCGGCGGCCATCTGGTGCTGCCCGACGTCAGTGACCACAATCGCCTCGCCTTTTGTCTTGTCCGACAAGGCCTTTACCACCTCGCCCATATGGATCTTGCCCTCTCCGGGGTACAGATCCCGGTGGATGACCTTTTCATACTCGATGCGGTCACACACCCGAAACTCCTCCCGCCACTGCTCGTGGCGATTGGGTCGGATGCGTGGCAGCAGCGCCTGCAACACCGCCTTGGCATCCCCGATCAGGGGAATATCTGCCTTGACGTTTTTGTTGATCTCCGAAGGATCCACCTCGATGTGAATCACCTTGGCCTGGGTCGCGTAGCGCTTCACATCCCCGGTAACCCGGTCATCGAAGCGCATCCCCACCGCGATAAGCACATCGCACTCCTGGGTTTTGAGGTTGGGGCCATAGTTGCCGTGCATGCCCAGCATGCCCGTGTGCAGGGGATGGTCCGTCTCCAGGGCCGAGAGGCCCTGCAGCGTGCTCCCCACCGGCAGCCCCGCCTTCTCAATAAAGGCCCGGAAGACCTCCTGTGCACCCGAAATCAGGACCCCGTGTCCCAGCAGAACGTAAGGTTTCTGGGCCTGGTTGATCAGATCGGCGGCGGCATCCAGATCCTGAGCCGAGGGCAGCGGATAGGGATGATAGGCCCGGATTTCATGACAAGGCTCATACTTGAACTCCAGCGTATCAATCTGGGCATTCTTGCACAGATCGATCACCACCGGGCCGGGGCGGCCCGAGTTGGCAATGTAGAAGGCCTTGGCGATTGCCTCAGGAATCTCCGCTGCCTCCGTGACCTGGTAGTTCCACTTGGTGATGGGCATGGTGATCCCGACCAGATCGGTCTCCTGAAAGGCGTCAGAGCCCAGCAGGTGGCGTGGCACCTGCCCCACGATGCATACCATGGGCGTGGAGTCGATCATGGCATCGGCGATGCCGGTGACCAGGTTGGTGGCCCCTGGTCCGGAAGTGGCGATACATACGCCGGGACGCTTGGTGACCCGGGCATAGCCCTGGGCGGCGTGGGTAGCCCCCTGCTCGTGCCGTACCAGGAAGTGGTGTAGCTGGTCCTGGTAATGATACAGGGCGTCATACACCGGCATGATAGCCCCTCCGGGGTACCCAAAGACGGTGTCTACGCCTTCTGCGAGCAGGGAAAGGATCACGGCTTCCGCCCCGGTGACCGTCTTGCCGGTAGCCGTGGCTACTTGCTGTTGCGCGTCGATTGCGGTGGCCATAGGATAGATAGTGTTGGTGAGGTTAAGCGTCCGTCACGCAGCCTTCTGAAGCAGAGGATACGGTGCGGGCATATTTGTAAAGGATTCCGTGCGTGGCACGGGGTGAACGTGGTTTCCAAGCGGCCCGGCGACGGGCGATTTCTTCGGGAGCAATGTCTGCCTCGATGCGGTTGTCAACGGCATCGATCCGGATACGGTCCCCATCCTCAAGCAAGCCGATCAGGCCGCCTTCCTGTGCCTCGGGGGTGATGTGCCCTACCACAAAGCCGTGGCTACCGCCGGAAAAGCGGCCGTCAGTGATGAGGGCGACCTTGTCGCCCAGGCCGGCGCCCATGATGGCGCTGGTGGGCTTGAGCATCTCGGGCATCCCGGGCCCCCCTTTGGGGCCCTCATAGCGAATCACCACCACATCTCCGGCCCGTATCTGGCCGGCCACGATGGCATCATTCGCCTCAAATTCAGAGTCAAACACCCGGGCCGTCCCTTCGAAGCGCTCTCCCTCCTTGCCGGTGATCTTGGCCACGGCCCCGCCTTCGGCCAGGTTGCCGTAGAGGACCTGAAGGTGAGCCTGCGGCTTGATCGGTTGATCCAGCGGGCGAATGACCGCCTGCCCCTCCACCAGACCGGGCAGGCTGGCCAGGTTTTCGGCGATGGTTTTGCCCGTAACCGTCATACAGTCCCCGTGCAGCAGGCCTGCCTCCAGCAGGTACTTCATCACGGCGGGCGTCCCGCCGATGGCGTGAACGTCCTCCATCAGGTAGGTGCCGCTGGGCTTGAGGTCGCCCAGGAGTGGCGTGCGATCGCTGATGCGCTGAAAGTCGTCCAGCGTCAGCGGGACGTCGACCGAGCGAGCCATGGCGAGCAGGTGAAGCACCGCATTGGTCGAGCCGCCCAGTGCCATCACGAGGGTGAGGGCGTTTTCAAAGGCCCGGGGGGTCATGATGTCCCGGGGACAAATATTTTGGGCCAGCAGCGGCCGCATGGCCTCCCCAGCCGCTACGCATTCGGCCAGCTTCTCGGGGCTGTTGGCGGGATTGGAGGAGCTGTAGGGCAGCGACATCCCCAGGGCTTCGATGGCCGAGGCCATCGTGTTGGCGGTATACATGCCCCCGCAGGCCCCAGCGCCGGGGCAAGCATTTTGGACGATGGCCTTGAAGTCTTCCGGCGTGATGTTACCCGCCGTTTTTTCGCCCAATGCCTCAAAAGCCGAGACGATATTGAGCTTGCGGTCCTTGTAGCGTCCCGAAGCGATGGTCCCCCCATAGACGAGGATGGCAGGGCGGTTGAGGCGACCGAGGGCCAGCATGGCCCCGGGCATGTTTTTGTCGCAGCCGGTGACGGCGACCACTCCGTCGTACCACTGGGCATTGACGACCGTCTCGATCGAGTCGGCGATGACGTCGCGGGAGGGCAGTGAGTAACGCATCCCCTCGGTGCCCATCGACATGCCATCACTCACCCCGATGGTGTGAAAGATCAGGCCCAGCAAGCCGGCGGCTTGCGTGCCTTTCTTGACCTCGGTGGCGAGGTCGTTGAGGTGCATATTGCAGGTATTGCCCTCATAGCCAGTGCTCACAATACCCACCTGGGCCTTTTTGAGGTCCGCCTCGGTGAGCCCCAGGCCATAGAGCATGGCCTGGGAGGCAGGTTGGGTTTCGTCCTGCGTGAGTCGCCGGCTGTAACGATTCATATCAGCGTCCATGCGCGATCACTTTGGGTTACGAGTTGCTTGTATTTGCGAGAAATGACGTAGCCGGCGGTATCCTCCCACCGCATGCGGGGACGGTGGTCCTCCACGCGGGCCACCCCGGCAATTTCGGCGGCCGTTCCCGCCAGGAAGATGCCATCGGTTTCTTCTAAATCTTCGGAAAAAAGGTCTTTCTCTACCACCGGAATACCCTCCTCGCTGGCCAGGTCCAGGACGGTCTCCCGGGTAAGGCCAGGCAGAATCTTATCTGCAGGAGGGGTATAGAGGACGTCGTCTTTCTCCATAAAAAGATTGGCACCAGCAGCACCAGAGATAGAGCCATCGGCATTGAGCATGATGGCCTCGTGGAAGCCCTTGCGGCGGGCTTCGGAGGTGGCCAGCACAGCGGTATAGTACTGCCCGCACACCTTGGTGTCACGCAGGGCCGCATCGAAAGCGGGGCGGCGGTAGCTGGAGTAGGTCAGGTGAACCAGCGAATCTCCCAGCAGGCGCCCCCAGCGCCAGGCTCCGATGAGCAGATGACTCTGCTCAGGGGCCGTCAGGGCCATGTTTTCACCGGCAAAAAGCAGCGGCCGGATGTAGGCGTCACGGAGGTGGTTTTTCCGCAGCAGTTCGTAGGTGAGGGTGATCAGCTGATTGGTGCTGTAGGCCAGGGGGAGCCCCATCCGCTCCGCCGAGCGCGCAAAGCGCTCGAAGTGCTGCCGGGCCTTGAAAATCCGCGGCCCGTCTGGCGTGGGATAGGCGCGCAGGCCCTCAAAGACCCCGTTGCCGTAGTGCAGGCTCTGGGAAAACGGATCAATCCGTACCTGATCGGCCTTGACAAAGTGGCCGTCCCAGCAAACCCAGGTGTTTTGATTGTGGTACATGGTGAGAAAGGAGGGAAATTGGCGAGTATGAAAATCGGGGGAAGAGCGGTCAGGGGTTGGCAAAAAATAACGCAAATGCTTGGTGAGCTGCTCCTAGTATAGGGGTAAAGGCTCGTGCAAGCGGAACCGGATGGGTCAGAAATCGAAAAGACAGAGACAAGGGGAGAGGAGGCACATAGCAAAAAGCCTTTCCGTAGGGGAAAGGCTCGTGGGATGATCGTATCCGTACTTGTTTAAAGTTTAAGCCTTTTCCCCAGGGTGATTGACCACAATCAGTCCCTCTAGTAGCACTACTTCAATACCAATACTCAGTGGCATAGATGGTTGGGCTTAATGGAAAAGCCATTCTTGGCAAAGAATGGCTCTGTAATTGAAGACTTATCCGGTGAATGCTTCCCGTGCACATCCCTGCTGGGAGGTGGACTGCTGGTCCGTTGCTTGGGAAAATTGAAACATTTCTAGCGTTTCTTTTTGGTGGTTTCAAATATGACAAGCATTTACTTTCGATCCAAAAAAAATGGGAACAAAATATGAAAACACCCGCATTTCTTCGGTCAGGAATTGGGGAAAAGCGGGAAGTATGCGTATTTTATAAGGCTATATCGGCCTGAGATGCTCTCCCGCTTATGACGCAAATTCCTGCTGTACACATCACCAAAGCCTCGGGGGAACACGTCCTCTATGCTCCCGAAAAGCTGCGCCACTCCCTGGCTAAAGCCGGGGCGATTCCGCCCATGATCGAGGAGATTGTCCTGGAGGTGGAAGCCTATCTCAAACCGGGCATGTCGACCGGCAAGATCTATCAAAAGGCCTTTGCGCTGCTCAAGCAACGCTCTCGTTCTACCGCCGCCAAGTACAAGCTCAAGCGGGCGGTCGCCGAGCTAGGCCCTACCGGTTACCCGTTTGAGCGCTTTATCGGGGAGATCCTGCGCATGCACGGTTACGAGATCCAGGTAGGACAATATATCCAGGGCCAATGTGTCTCCCATGAAGTGGACGTACTGGGCGATATCCCCAATCGCCGGATCGCAGTAGAGTGCAAGTTTGGCAATCGCCGGGACAAAAAGATCGACATCAAGGTGGCGCTCTACGTCCATTCCCGGGTGCGGGACCTGGCCCGCGCCTGGCGCAAAACCGCCGGGTTTGAACAGCGAGAAATCCAGGGCTGGATCGTCACCAATGGCAGCTTCACTGGCGATGCCCTGCAATACGGCGTCTGCTCGGGCATGCACATGGTCTCCTGGGATCACCCCAAGCGGGGCAACCTCAAGGATCTCATCGAGATCCCGGCCCTCTATCCCATTACCAGCCTGGTGACCCTCACCAAGGCCGAAAAGCAACAACTGGTCGATCAGGGCTTTATTCTCTGTCGAAACCTGCTGGATCAGCTGAGCGTACTCGACGAGCTGTCTCTCTCCAACGCCCGCCGCCGCAAGCTCCTGATCGAACTCGAAGAGCTATGTCCGCCTGTATAGGTGCACGGCGATTCCCGCTCAGGCCGGCTCCCATTGCTCCAGATAGGCTTGCAGGGCCGCCAGGTCTGGCCGCTGCTGGAGCCCATAGGCTTCGAGTTGTAGCCGCAAGTAGCGGGCCGGTACGGGATGAGCAATGATCGCCTGGAAAAAAGGAATGAAGTCCGGGAGATGATAGCGAAAGGCCTCACCGGCCTTTTCGTAAGCATCCCAGCGCTGGATCACCAGCGCGATGAGGTGCTTGCTCCGGGGCAGGCTGTGCATGCGCGCCTGCAGAAAGGCCTTCGTCTCGGTCGCCCGCGCCTGCAACCAGGCGGTGTGTTCTGCCAGGCCCGCCAGGGCCTCGTAGGCAGCGAGGTACAACCGGAGCGCATTACCCGCATCGCCCTCCCCAGCGAAGCCGGCCCAGGGGGCCCAGAAGCGATCCAGTGTCGCCGCAGCCTGCTCAGGCCGGGTCTCCATTTGGGCGCGTAGCTCACGGGCGGCCGCCCCCACCTTGAGCTGTGGGGGCCAGGGGGCCGCCCCTTTTTGCAAGGCCTCAAAGGCAGCCCGCAGGGCCGGCTGCCGGTGAAACAGCTCGGTGAGGAAGGCTGCCCGCGCCCAGGGAGGCGCCGCCTCGAACACACTCTGCACAAAGCCGGGCGCCGGGGCCAGACCAGCTGGCTCCGGGGGCAGCTGGGTGGCTTCCCCCGCCTCAATGGCACATACCGCCGCCACCAGGTGCTTGCAAAAGCCGCCCCCCTCGTAGGGACAACTACACTGTCCCCGCCACCCCTGAACGGTATCCGCCAGCCAAAGCTGGTAGGTTTGGCTACCACTGATACTGGCCTCGTAACGCGCTCCACGCCGCAGCAACCGGATTACCCGCCCCTGCCGATGGTAGGTACGGCCTCGCTGGATCACGTCCGGAACAGTATCGGCGGGGACTCGGGACAAAAAGGACATACGGAAGATATTTGAACCGAAAGGTAGACATTTTTCGGGTAGATGGACCTTTGATCAGGAGGAATAAATGACCGTTTGCGCAAAGAGTCACTGGCGCTTTCGGGAAAAAATCCCAAATTCAGACACCAACCCAAACCGTTCGCTCATCGCGGTCACCGGCTGATTGTCTCGCCCTGCTTCTGTGCGTCTCCATGAGAAACTTTCTCCATATTTTCTGCCTGCTCGTTTTTTTGCTCAATCTGTCCGTAACGGGAATGGCCCGTCCCCGGCTCTCCTTCTTCTGTGAAGTAGGAGGGGAAGAATTTCAACAGATCACCTTGGATAGCACCCTGCTGCGCGACTTGCAGCAGATGGGGGCCGAGCTACGGGTGGGCCTGCTGGACCTCAGTGAGGCCCGAGCCGATGGTATCCTGCGGCTCAACCGAGCCGGCATCCCGGTGGTGGCCTGGCTGCTGCTACCCGAAGCGGAGGGCTACTGGTTTCACGCCGACAACGGCGCACAGGCGGCCGCGCGCTACGCCGATTTTCTGGAATGGACCGCCCGGTACGGGCTGAGCTGGAAGGGGATCGGGATCGACGTCGAGCTACCCATCGACGATGCCCGGGCGCTGGTTGCACGGCCGGGACGCACGCTGCTGCGGATGCTGCCTCGCCTCTATGACGAGGAAAGGCTCGCGGCAGGAGCCGCCCGCTACCGGGCTCTGATTGAGCAGATGCAGACCGATGGCTACCGGGTGGAAAGCTACGTGATCCCGCTCATCTTTGATGAGCGAATAGCGGGCACGCAGAGCCTGCAGCGGCTCATTCGCCTGCTGGACATCCCCTCAGACAAGGAGATCCCCATGTGCTACACCAGTTCGGAGATGGGCGGAGGCGCCCTGATCCTGAGCTATGGCCCGGAGGGCGATGCAGTGGCCATTGGCAGTACGGGCGGCGGCGTCACCTTTGATGACGGGCAGGTCCTGGCCTCGCTGGCCTGGGAAGACCTGGACCGCGACCTGCTGCTGGCGCAGCAGGTAAGCCAGGAGGTACACATCTTCAGCCTAGAAGGCTGCCTGGAGAAGGGCTGGATCCCGCGCCTGCGGGATTTTGACTTCAACCGGCCGGTATACCTCTACAGTGGCGAGATCGAAACCCAGGCCCAGCGCCGGGTATTCATCCAGCGGATGCTGAAGGTACTATCCTGGCCTACGGTGAGCCTGATGGTGCTCCTGACCACCGGCTTGCTGCTGCTCTGGCTGGTCTGGCGGCTGCTATCCTGGCCCTTCCGGCGGAGGGCCACCCGACAGGCGGTCGCCCTGCCAGCAACCTCCTGAAAATTTCCCTACCTTTGCGGGCAACTTGTGGTACCGGCCCTGCCGGTTCAGATCTGCCTATGACCTACCCCATCCCTGATCAGTGGTTCCTCTCTGGAGCCTGGCCCAGCGGGCTGCAAGCTTTGCAGACCCGGGAATCCATCATCGTCGTGTGCTACGGCGACTCCATCACCTACGGCTTTGACTGCGAGACCGGTATGCAAGTCACACAGCCCTATCCCAGCCGCCTCTCTCAGCGGCTGCAGGAGTGGGCAGGCGGCCCCCACATCCACCTTGCCAATGCCGGGCACAATGGCTGGACCAGCGAGGATGGCAAACTGGGCCTGGAGAGCCAGGTCCTGAGCCGGCAGCCCGACATCGTGCTGCTCATGTTTGGCCTCAACGACGCCTACCAGGATTTGCCGCTGGAGGTTTTTCGCCATAATCTGACAGACATGACCACCCGTATCCTGGATACGGGTGCCCTCCTCCTCCTCATGCCCCCGACCCCGGTGGCCTATATGCCGGGAGTCGAGGTACCCGAATACGCGGCCATCGTCCGCAATGTCGCCAGCCTGCATGAGGGGGTGGCCTTCTTTGACCTGCACGCCGCTGTGCAGGACCTGCTCTCCCACGGACAAGCTGAGGTAGATGACCTGCTCCCCGACGGGGTGCACTTCAGCCCCGAGGGATACCCGCTGCTGGGAGACCTTGTCTTTTCCGCCTGGCAGCGGATGGGGGAATAGGGAAGTCGGGAAGTCGGGAAATTGGGGTGTACTTGCCTTCTTGGCAAAAGGGTTCCCCAAACACAGCTTCCCTATTTGACCATTTTCCCAATTACCCACTTCCCTATTTGCCCATTTGACCACATCCCCATTTTCCCCTCCCCCTACACCTTCTTCTTCAGCTTATCCATGAGCGCCAGGAAGGGCTTGGTATTCTGCATGATGTAGAAGTGCAGGTAGGGAATCCCCGCCTCCAGCAGCTCCAGGGACTGCCGGTAGGCCCAGTCCACCCCGATCTTGATCTCCTCGGCCCGGGTCTTGGCGGCGAGCATGCGCTCGGTGAGCTCCTGCGGAATGTCGATATGAAAAATCGACGGCAAGCGGGTCAGCTGTCCTTTGCCGGTCATGATTTTCATCCCCGGGATGATGGGCATGGTGATCCCGGCGGCCCGGGCTTTCTCGACATAGGCGAGAAACTTGCCCGTATCATAAAACATCTGCGAAACCGCATAGTGCGCGCCGGCATCCTGCTTTTGCTTCAGGATCTGAAGGTCAAAGTCGAGGTTAGGGGCTTCGAAGTGCTTCTCCGGATAGCAGGAAACCCCGATGCAGAAATTGGTGGGTGTGGCATCAATGAGGTCGTCGATATAACGGCCGTGATTCATGCGGTCAATCTGGTGCACGAGATCCACCGCGTAGTTGTTGGCGGTGCGGTCCTGCGGGATAGGCCGGTGGTTGGCCTTGTCACCCCGGATAGCCAGCACATTTTCGATCCCGAGATACTGGAGCTCAATGAGCGCATCCTCGGTTTCTTCCCGGGTAAAGCCGCCGCAGAGCAGGTGCGGGACCGGCTCTACGTTGAATTTGTACTTCATGGCCGCGCAGAGGCCAAAGGTTCCGGGGCTTTTGCGCTTGACCTTCTTCTTGAAGGAACCGTCGGGCATTTCTTCCCAGATCACCTCGGCGGCATGGCTGGTGACATCGATAAAGGGAGGGCGAAAGGGCAGGACCGACTCAATGGCCTGATGCAGCTTTTCGATGTTCCGTCCCCGTCGGGGCGGAATGATTTCGAGGCTTACGGTAGGATTCTTGGTACTAAGCAGGTGGTCAATGACACGCATAAAGGGGATCCGATAGGTATATCTTCAAAGCGATGCGGATGGAAAAGACCGCTAGGCTTGGCGGATCGCAATGACCGGGTCCAGCCTGGCGGCGAGCAGCGCGGGCACAAAGCCCGAGACAAGTCCTATAAAAACCGACAAACCGATGGCCACCATCACGTCGGAGGCGGCAAAGCTGATGTCGAGGGGTACCGAGATGAGTGAAAACAACAGGCTGGCCAGA
>RFHL01000999.1 GCA_003696875.1 Bacteroidota bacterium
CCTCTTTAGTGGGTGGGGGTCAGCTCTACCTCCCGCTCGACGAAGTCGATGCCGTGGCCTTTGAGCTCGTCGAGCAGCGGGCCGTAGAGCTCCGGTGTGACGGGGATATGAACGCCGGTAGCTGTAATCTGGCCGGTGAGCAGTTGCCGCGCGGCGATGGCGATGGGCAGGCCCACCGTCTTGGCCATGGCACTCTCGCTGGCGTCTTCTCCCTTGATGACCATGTGAGACTGGATCTGCCGGGGGCGGTTGCCGTCGAGAAAGTCGAATTTGTGCCACATGACGATCATGTCCTGATCGTCGGGCTGTAGCGACCACCGCTTTTTGAGGATGTGTTCCAGAATCTGGGCGGGGCTCCCGGTTTCCAGGCCGATGGGGGTTTCTTCGAAGAGGCCCAGCCACTGAAGTTTGTGCATTTCTTCGCCTTCCAGGTCCAGCCCCAGATAGTGGGCGAGCTTGAGCTCCACGCTGTTGTGGGGGTCATAGGAGAGGAAGGAATTGATAAACTGCCGGTGGGTCATTTCGCCCACGCCCTCGAGCTGATAGCTGTCGTCGGTGGCCCCAAGCTGGACAAAAATGTCCCATGCCCGGCAGAAGCCGGGCCGGCGCAGCGTGCCGCGGTACAGGGTGCGGATGCCCCGCAGGTTGTAGACGTCCAGATACTTGAGCGAGTCGCGGTTGGCGTAGCCCTCAAAATAGCCGTGCTCGGGGATGTAGATGATCTCCGTCCGGCGAAAGAGGCGGTGATAGGGGATGAACTTGTAGCGTCCTTCCTGGATAAATTTGACGTGGCCGCTACCAGCGAGGACGACATTGCGGGGGTTCCAGGTAAACTTGTAGCGCCAGGGGTTGTCGGCGGCGGTTTCGGGGGCGATCAGCCCCCCGGTGAAGGTCTCAAAACCCGTCAGGGTGTAGCCCTGAGCCCTGATCTTATCCAGAACCCGCATGGCCGACATA
The DNA here is from genome assembly GCA_003696875.1 of Bacteroidota bacterium. Classification (GTDB taxonomy): domain Bacteria; phylum Bacteroidota; class Bacteroidia; order J057; family J057; genus RFHL01. The sequence goes on from RFHL01000999.1 coordinate 958, forward strand.
TGGTCGATGCCAGGATCGAGGCCAGCCTCCATGAGCATGAGGATGCCCTTGCGGCGGGCCTCGGCATCCATTTGCCGGATCTCATCGGGCAGGTAGGAGGCCGTGAGCAGGTGCTTGCCAAAGTGCAGGCAGGAGCCTGCTACCAGCGGGTGAAAGGAAGCCGGCAACATGGAAATGACCACATCAGCTTCCTGGATCAACTCGGCCCGCTGATCGGAATTGTGCACATCGAAGGCAAGCGCCTTCAGGTGGGCGGTATCGGGGCCGGTTTTCGCGCGGACCATCTCCTCGGAGATATCGGCGACGGTGAGGTGCCAGCCATGTTTGGCACAAGCCTCACGCAGACAATGGATGAGGACGGTGGACGAGCGTCCGGCGCCGAGAATAAGGATGCGTTTCATCGGGAAAAAAAGTAGACGTGTGTGTGAAAAATGGAAAAGGCTGGGGTAGCGAAGAAAATCTGGCGTCAAGCTCGATAAAGGCGGCGAGTTGGGCGTATCGGCGCGCCCTCTGTCTCGCCTCCCGGTTCTCGCCTCTCACCATCTCAATACGCCTCATCTTCGCGGGGAAAGTCCTTGGCCTTGACATCCTGAATATAATGGGAAACGGCCTCCTTCATGATGTCGTAGAGGCTGGCGTAGCGCCGCAAAAAGCGGGGGCTAAACTCCTTATTGATGCCGAGCATGTCATGTGAGACAAGCACCTGCCCGTCACAGCCGGGACCGGCCCCGATGCCGATGGTGGGGATGCGCAGCATCTGGGTGACCTCGGTGGCCAGCGATTGCGGGATTTTTTCCAGGACGAGGGCAAAGCAGCCGGCTTTTTCCAGCTTGCGGGCGTCTACCAGGAGCTGCTTGGCCTCGGCTTCCTCTCGGGCCCGCACCGAGTAGGTGCCGTATTTGTAGATCGATTGGGGCATGAGGCCCAGATGCCCCATGACCGGGATCCCTGCGCTGATGATGCGCTTGACCGAGTCGAGGACAAACTCGCCGCCCTCCAGTTTGACGGCGTGGGCGCCGGACTCCTTCATGATCCGGATGGCGCTCTTGAGCGCATTCTTGGAGTCGCCCTGGTAGGTGCCGAAAGGGAGGTCCACGACGATCAGGGCCCGGCCGGCCCCCTTGACCACGGCATTGGCGTGGGTGATCATCTGGTTGAGGGTGATGGGCAGGGTCGTCTCGTGACCGTGGACGACATTGGCGGCGGAGTCGCCTACGAGTAGCACATCCACGCCCGCATCGTCTAGGATGCGGGCAAAGGAGTAGTCGTAGGCGGTGAGCATGGAAATCTTCTCGCCTTTGACTTTCATATTGCGCAGCACGTGGGTGGTGACCCGGCGAACTTCTTTTTTCTTTACCGCGGACATGGGATCAGGGGTAGGGGAAAGGAAATCAAACAGGTTCCGGTGGATTTGGTTTATATCAGCGGGAAGGCCCGCTACGACTATCAAACTTACACAATCCCTTTCCAAAATGGTAACGGTCTCTGAGATGGCGGTATGTCGGTCACGTGCTGCGTAACGGTATGGCAATTTTTACCCCCTCGAATCCCGATTTTTGTCCGATATTTGCCCGGCAGCCTTTTCTCATCCTACATGTGGATTTCTATGAATGCCCGTTTTCGCACAGCCAGTGTTCTTCTGCTGATCTTCGGTCTGGCCGCCTGCTCCATTGATGTCGACCTCAACGCCCCCCCGCGGGACATTTGGGTGGTATACGGGGTCCTGCGTGCCAATGACACCGCCCAATACATTCGCATTTCCCGGGGCTTCCTGCCCGAGAGCGATGCCCTCGAATATGCAAAGGATAATGATCTGAGCGCCAAGGGACTCCTCGTCTCCCTGAGTGGTGGCGGCCGTACCTACACTGCCGTGGAAATGGATAGTGTGCTGAAGGACCCGGCCGATGGCACCTTTTACCCCTACACGACCCTGTATCGGATTTCTACCCCGGGCAATCTGGCCCTGAGTGCGGGGGAGCGTTACGAGTTGGAGATCACCCGGCCCGACGAGCCCGATTTTTTCCTGCGGTCCCAGACCCGTATCCCGACCGAGGTGACCTTTCTGCGGCCGACCTTTACGCCCGGTCCCGGTCGCAAGCGCTGCCTGCGAGAGATCAACCTCGAAACCGAGGTGGAGGTGGAGTTTACCCAGAGTACGGCCGCCTCCTATGAACTGCGTGCCTACGCAGACTATACCGTGAATGGCAGCCCCCGTATGGCCTCCTTCGGGCCTACGGCCCTCTTTGAGGAGGATGTGCGCTGCAACTCCAGCACGATATGCTACAAATTCCGGGAGAAGGAAATCCTGGCCAAGTTTGTCTCAGACGTCAGCCCCGAGTTTGGCAACGTCTATACCTTTGGGGTCAATGACAACAACAAGTGTATGGACGACCCGGACAACCTGCCCGACGATTTTCGGTTTGAGGTGACCTGCATGGACGAGTTTCTCACCAATTATCGCCTGGCCAATGATCCCAAGTTTGCGGATCTGAATTCGGTGCGGCAAGAATACACCAACATCACCGCTCCCGAGGGGGTAGATGCTTATGGCATCCTGGGCTCAGAGAGCCGCAGCTATGCCCGGGCCCGGTTGGGACCTTGCAGCTTGTACCATTTGTCCTTCAACAACACTCCCCGCCCTCAGGACTGTGCGGACCTCTAGGCGCAGAGGGAAAGGCCTTTCACAACGGGGAAATCTGTCCTTTTTAGGGCAGATTTCCCCGTTGTGGCTTGCTTATAGATGGGGGAAACCATATATTCCAATTTTGGAAAATGTCCTGAAGGCGTCAGATTTGCTCCTGTTCCCTTCAGGAGATAACTGCTTCTTTTCATGCCAATACGGTTTAATGTCCCACGAACCCAAACAAGTCCTGCTGGCGGAGGACGATGAGGTGAACCGGATGGTCGCCGCACACATCCTGAAGAAAGCCGGATGTGTGGTTACTGAAGCCGAAACCGGGCTTGAAGCCCTGCATTTTTGTCAGGAAAAGGCCTTTTCTCTCATCCTGATGGACCTGGAGATGCCAGAGATGGGGGGACTGGAAGCAACGGCTCTGATCCGGGACCTGGAGGGCCGGCAGGAGGTGCCCATCATCGCCCTGACTGCCCACACCTATCCGGAAAAAGTAGCAGCCATCTGGGCTGCTGGCATGACCGACTATGTCGTCAAGCCGCTGGACCGGCAAAAGTTTGCCGACATTGCTGGGCGCTATCTCGAAGACTCCCAGGCTTAATGCGCCACCACAAAGCGCCGCTGCCAGCGGCGCGAGACTGTCTGTAGCACCAGGACATAACTCCCGTTGGCCAGCCTGCCGACGGGCAGGCTCAGGATCTTCTCTGCCGTCTGATCCGCTCCAGAGGCGACACGTCGCCCCCGCAGATCCAGGATCTGCCAGCTGATCCGGTCCGCTTCGCTGACCGGGAGCTCGACCTGCAGCGTAGTTGCAGCAGGCACCGGGTACAGTTGCCAGCCGGATGCAGGGTCTGGGGTAGCATAGACTGTCACCGGTGGCCCCTGATACATATCTCCGCCCAGGCTGGTATAGACCAGCCGGTACCGGAGCTGTCGGGCGCCCCCGCGCCAGGCTTGGCTGTCAGTGTGGGCATAGGTAGCGGCAAAGGGAGAACCCTCCCGCGCCGCCAGCGGCGCAAAGGGACCGCCATCCTCGGATTTTTCCAGCCAAAAGTGTAGGTAGCCGCTCTGGCTGGTCGTCCAGTGGAGAGATATGTCTTCTCCGATGGCCCTCGCCTCCAGGGGAGGGAGAGGCAGACTGAGCAATACCTGAGAGATGGGCTGCTGAAAGCCCATCGTCAGATAGGGCAGGGTAGCCTGGATGGTGCCGGAGATGGGCTCGCCGAAGGAGAATGAGTAGGTATTGATCCCCTGGGTGACGCAGTCGCCGGCGGCGTCGAAGACAAAGCGCTCCAGCGACTGGGCTGGCAGCATGAGCGGCCAGGCGACCAGCAGGAATAGCAGGCGTTTCATGGGTTAGGAGTCTGGTTTTGGGAAAGGATGGCCTTGAGCTGGTCGATTTCGGCCTGCTGGGCCTGGATTTGAGCCGACTGGGCCTCAATCTGGGCCTGTTGCTCTTGGATGGCCTGGATCAGGACAGGGGCAAGCTCGGCGTAGTTGACGCCGAGATAGGCCTCGGGGCCGGGGTCCTGTACCACTTCGGGCACCACGGCCTGCACCTCCTGGGCGATGAGCCCGACTTTGGTGGGACCTTGTGGCTGATCACGCCAGCGGAAGGTGACGGCTTGCAGGGCCATCACGGCCGTAAGGCCGTAGGGGCTCGGGCTGATGTCAGTCTTCAGGCGGCGGTCAGAGGTCTGGATGACGCCGTTGGTGGCCCAGACATTGTCCCAGCGTTTGGTGGGGAGACCCAGGTCCAGGGCGTTGTCTATGCCGGGGTAAATGTCGCTATCAAAACGGGATTCTCCGGTCACCCGCAGACCGGCGGTGGGTGAGGCGGCATTGGCCCCGACAGATACCCCGCCATTGTCATGTACCCGCAGCCGGGTGATGCCCCCTACGCGTACCCGCAGGGCATCCTCGCCGGCATCGGCGTCGACCTGCAGGCGGTCGGAGGGAGCGGTAGTGCCCATGCCTATCTGCCCCGTGCTTTCAATGACAAACTCGCTGTTGCCCGAGCCGTTGTTGGGACTGATGAGAAACTTGTCTCCGCCGGCGGCCCAGGTTCCGTTGCTGGCTCCGATAAACCAGTCTCCCCCTCCAGCTCCGTCATTGTTGAGGCGAAATTGCCAGCCGGTACTCAATACATCCAGTTTGGTGGCGGGGGCTGTGTGCCCTACGGCAACCGAGCCTCCACCCACGCCCAGGGTCACGTCTTCATTTACATTGTAGTTAAGGTGTAGGGTGGACCCAGCGGTCTCAATCTGATTGGCGTCGAAGGCCATGCCAGACGTAGCGGTACCGATGAGGATGCTGGCGTTGGTGACGTCCAGGCCACCATTGTTGAGGTTGCCCAG
>RFHL01001000.1 GCA_003696875.1 Bacteroidota bacterium
ATAGAAAAAATGCAGGGGAATGAAGGGCAGTCGCTTGGGATCCATAGGGGACGTGGGGGTCAGAGACGGCAGATCACTTCTTAACGGCCACGGGGGAAAAGGTTACAGATCCTGACCTTCTTTGTCCACGACTTTGGGGACTCGAAAATAGCTGCCATCGGACTTAGGGGCGTTACGTAGCACCTGATCCGGCCGCAGGCGGCCGGCAGGCTCATCGGGCCGGAGGGCGTTGGCGCCCTCGGTGGGGTGGATGAGGGGTTCTATCCCCTCAGTATCCACCTCCCGCAGCTGGGCGACAAAGTCCAGCATGCGCTGCAGGTCGGCGCGTAGGTGTTCCCGTTGGTCAGGCGCCACCTCCAGCCGGGCCAGGGTGGCGAGTCGGTCCAGAAGTTCGTCAGAGAGGTGCATGCAGGCAAAAGTACGGTTGCCCTCAGAGCTTTCCAAAGTTGGGGTGGAGGTCATCAACCAACCTCCGTGGCCTCGTGGGCTTGGGCCTCGGCCGGCCAGTGGATGGGCAGTCGCAGGATGACCTCGGTGCCATGCCCCGGGAGGCTGTCCACCTCGATCTGTCCATGATGCTGCTCGATAATGCCATGGCTGATGGAGAGGCCCAGACCGGTCCCTTCCCCAACCTCTTTGGTGGTGTAGAAAGGCTCAAAGATGCGGGATTTCACCTCATCGGTCATCCCCTGGCCGGTGTCGCGGATGCGGATTTCGACCATTTCCCCCTTTACCCGGGTGAGGACCTGGATGAGGCCGCCCTCGGGCATGGCCTGGATGGCGTTGGTGAGCAGGTTCATGAACACCTGATTGAGCTTGCCGGGATAGCCTTCGATCTCGGGCAGGGGGCCATAGTCCCGCAGGATTTCAATGCCCTCGCAACGGTTGCGCAGCAGGGCCAGGGTGGAGTCGATGCCCTGGTGGACATCAAACTGCTTGCGGTCGCCCTCGTCGAGGCGGGCAAAGGTCCGGAGGCCCCGGACGATCTCGGTAGTCCGGTCGGCTCCCTCGCCGATGCCGGCAAGGAGTTCCCGGATTTCTTCGGTTAGAAAATCGACTTCCATCTCCTCGCGCAGGCGCTGCGCCTCGGCAAACTGGTCGCCCAGGCCCTGGGCCTGCACGGCTTGCTCATAAGCTTCGAGCAGGCGGATGAGATCGTCCACATCCTCCCGCAAGGGGTGGAGGTTGCCGGAAATGAAGTTGACCGGATTGTTGATTTCATGGGCAATGCCGGCGGTGAGCTGGCCCAGAGAGGCCATCTTCTCGGCCGAGACCAGTTGCGCCTGGGTGGACTGGAGCTGCCGATGGGTATCGGCCAGCTCGTCAAAGGCCGACGACAGCTGCCGGTGGGCCTGCCGCTTGGTAAAGAAAAGGTAGGTCAGCAAGCCTGCGATCGCCAGAATGAGGATCATCGAGATCACCAGAGAATTGCGAAACTGGCTGGCGCGCTCCATTTCGGCGGCTTGCAGTTCCTGCTCCAGGCGCAGCTGATTGATTTCCTGTATTTGCCCATTGATCATGATCTGGGCGAGGGAATCCTGCTGCTTTTGCTGTTCCAGCTGATGCAACAGCTCACGGTAGCGGGCATAGGCCATCAGGTTTTCGTAGGAGGCCTTGTAGTCGCCGGTACGGGCCAGGTTTTCGGCTCGCGCCAGGTAGGTATCGCTGGCCTGCAGGGCGCGCTGTTCTTCCTCCAGCGTGGCGGCCGATTCGGCTTCGACTTCGCGAGCGATGTCCCGCATAGCTGCCTCGGCTTCGGCCAGGTCCTCCGTCTCCACCGGCTTGGGGGGGGTGGACTCCGGCTTGGGAGCGGCGCTACTCGCTCCGCTGGCCATAGCGTAGTATTGCGAAGCGAGGGCGCTGTTTCCCTGTTTCGTATGCAGGTCCGCGACATGCCGCAGCATAGCGACATAGCGGGCCGTATCCCCTTCAGATTCAAGGAAGGGGAGGGCTTTTTCGTAATAGTCGATGGCCTTGACAATGCGGCCGTTGTTTTCGGCATGGCGGCCCATGACCTCCAGGGTCGAGGACATGAGGGTGCCGGCGGTCACCTTCACCTCCCGATCTTCGGGGGCATTTTCCACCATTTCATCCAGGTCCTCGAGCCGCTCGCGGGCCCACTCGGTGATGGCGACATCCAGACCCACACCGCCCTTGCCGAGGCGGTCCAATGCATCTTGATGGCGTTTTTGCAGACGCACATTTCCAGTCATGGCGGCCAGGCGAACGCCCTTGCGATAGGCGCGGGTGGCCTTGCTGCGGCTCCCCAGAGCCTCCTGGGCGGCTCCCAGGTGGTAGTAGGCCAGGCTTTCCTGATTGATCAGGCGGGGCAGCTCGCCCGCAGCGGCAGGGTCGGCCTCAAGGGCATCCTTGAGGGTGGTGGCCAACTCAGTGGCTTGTTCGGCAAAAAAAAGGCTCCGGCCGGCCGATTGGGTCAGCCAGTTTTCGGCAAGCTCATTGAGCAGGACCAGCCGTTGGTAGCCGCTGGCTTGCTGGGCAGCCTGCTCCAGGGCGTTCAGATCAACGGTCTGCGCCTGAAGCCCCACGAAGCCCATGAGGAGGAAAACGAAAAGACGTCCACGCATGCGTACAAGAGTTTCCGGCCAGGGCCGGGAGGGCATCGGACCCTCTTTCTTCCTTACGAAAAAGACCGCACCAAAGGTCGAATGTTGCATCTTGCGATTTCCCGGGCGCGGCTTCGGTCAGCCTTGCGAAATGCTCACCCTCTCTTGGGGCGAGATAGCCGGGGGCTTATTTTACCGACCCAAGACGAGCTGTGCAAATGCTTTTTGCCTGGCCTGGACCGCCCAGGCTGTTTTTCAATTTCCACCCCAGCTATGATTCGTAACTATTTGCTGATTGCCTGGCGCAACCTGGTCAAGCATCGGGGGACGACCCTGATCAACCTGTCAGGCCTCTCGATCGGCCTGGCCAGTGCCCTGATCATCCTGATCTACGTGCGCTACGAAACCGGCTATGACGGCTTTCATGCCCAGTCGGACCGCCTGTACCGGGTCCTCACCATCGACGAGGCGCTGGGGGTGAGCAGCAATCTGGTGGGCATCACCTTGCCGGCCCTGGGGCCGGCGATGGCCGAAAACATCCCCGGCGTCGCCCGTACCGCTCGTTTTCTCAACCCGGGCCGGGCCGCCTTGCGCTATGGCGAGGAGCGGATCTATACCGAGCATATGAAGCTGGTCGAGCCGGCCTTTTTTGAGATGTTTGACTACCCGATTCTGGCCGGTAATCCTGCCGAAGACCTGAAGGCCCCTCGGACTGCCCTCGTGACGGAGTCTATGGCCCGCCGCATGTTTGGTGAGGCCGAGCCGATCGGGCAAGTATTCGAGAACCAGGGCCGGGCGATTGAGGTGGTTGGGATCATGGCCGATCCGCCTTCGCAGTCCCATCTGGACTTTGATGTGGTGATCTCACTTTACCCGGCCGAGGCTGACTCCAATCTGGCTCAGTTCCTGCAGTCCTGGGGCTCCATTTCCATGGTGACCTATGCGCAGCTCCAGGAAGCCGATATGGAGAGCCGGGTGGAGGCCGAAATGGAAAAACTGATCCGTCAGCACGATGTGGGGGAAAACTTCAAGGTGACCCTGCAACCCCTGGACGAGGTGCACCTGGGCTCCAGCGATATCCTCTTTGATGGCTACAATGTCAACAAGACCGACGCTACCTATGTCTACACCCTGCTGGTGGTCGCTTTCTTCATCATTCTGATTGCGGCCTTTAACTTCATGAACCTCTCTACGGCCCGCTCCGCGCGCCGGGCGCGCGAGGTCGGCATGCGCAAGGTCTTGGGGGCGCTGCGCGGCCAGTTGATCGGGCAGTTTCTGAGCGAGTCGGTCCTGCTCTGTCTGCTGTCGCTGGGGGCGGCCCTGCTGCTGACCGCCCTGGTCAGCGAGTGGGCGGTCCTGGACCTGCCGCGCAATGCCATCGCCCTGCTGGTGCAGGATGGCCCCCTCTTGCTGGGCCTGCTGGCCGGTACCCTGATTCTGGGTTTGCTGGCGGGCAGTTATCCCGCGTTTCTCCTCTCCGGCTTTCAGCCGGTGAAGGTGCTCAAAGGCCGCTTTAGCGGCAGCGGGCAGGGATTGTGGCTGCGCCGGGCGCTGGTGGTGGTCCAGTTTACCGTCTCGATCGCGATGATCACCGGCACCCTCATCGTCTACGGCCAACTGGACATGATCCGCAGTCAGGACAAGGGCTTCGACCCGGAGCAGGTGGTGGTGATGCAGCTGAATGATCGGGGTCTGCAAGAGCGTTTTCCGCAGCTGCGCAGCCGGCTGGAGGCTTTGCCTGCGGTCAAGGGGGTAAGCACCGCTTCTTCGATGCCGGGCGAGGGGTTTGGCCGAAATGGTATTCAGCCTGAGGGAGTGAGCGAGGACGATACCTGGATCGTGAGTGTGATGTCAATGGACGAGGGCTATGTGCCCCTGATGGGCATGGCGATGGCCGAGGGGCGAAACTTTGGCCGGCAATATGGCACCGACTCGGCCCAGGCGGTCCTCATCAATGAAGCCATGGCGCGGGAACTCGGCTGGACAGGGCAGGCAGTCGGCAAAAAAATCGGCCTCGGTCCCAGTGAGCGCACCGTGGTCGGGGTGATAGAAGATTTTCATTTTGCCTCCATGCGCCATCAGATCGAGCCGCTCATGATCTTTTATCAGCCCCGCGTCAATGGGACCCTGGCCATCAAGCTCAATACGCAAGACCTGCTGGGCACCCTGGCAGAGATTCAGGTCGCCTGGCGGGACATCAACCCCCATCACCCTTTCTCCTATACCTTTTTTGATCAGGATTTTGCCCAGCTGTACCGGAGCGAGCAGCAGTTTAGTGAGCTGATCAATCAGTTTACCTGGCTGGCGATTTTCATCGCCTGTCTGGGCTTGTTGGGACTCTCGGCCTTCACGGCCGAGCAGCGCACCCGCGAGATGGGCATCCGCAAGGTCCTGGGGGCTACTGTGCCGGAAATCCTCGTACTGCTGTCACGGGAGTTTACCTACCTGGTGGCCATCGCCGCGGTGGTCGCCGTGCCGCTCGCCTGGTATGCGATGTCCCAATGGCTGGAAAGCTTTGCCTATCGCATCGACATGCCCTGGTGGGCCTTCCTGTTGGCGGGCGTCGCCGCCCTTGGTATTGCGCTCTTTACCAACGCCTACCATGCGTTGCGTACCGCCCGCGCCAATCCGACGGAGGCGCTCCGCTACGAGTAAGGGCTGCTGTGGATGAGGAAAATGTCTATCTTGGGCCTTCATGCTCAAGATAGAC
>RFHL01001001.1 GCA_003696875.1 Bacteroidota bacterium
GCCCCCTCATCAGAAGCGAGATAACGAGAGGCGAGAAGGCTTTTCATACGATCAGGCGCGGAGTTGGGCCATCGCCACCACAATCTGATCCAGGAACTGATGCTGATCCTGAGCCCAGTAATGCTGGGAGAAAATCTCTACCTCGGTATAGCCGGTGAAGCCGGCCTCGGCCACCCACTGCCCGATCTGCCGCAGGGGGATGCAGCCCTCGCCTATGAGGCCGCGATCGAGCAGCATGTCGCGGGTGGGGACCTTCCAGTCGCAGACGTGGTAGGCAAAAAGGTGGCCCCGTGTGCCGCAGCGGCGGATCTGCGCTTCCAAATCCGGATCCCACCAGAGGTGATACACATCGATGACAACCCCTACCCAGGGCGAGGCGAGGGCCTCGGCGAGGTCATTGGCCTGGGCGAGGGTACTGATGGCCGAGCGGGTATCGGCATACATGGGGTGTAGCGGCTCGATACCGAGGCGCAGGCCCAGGGCCTCGGCCCTGGGCAGCAGGGCCTCAATCCCGGCGCGAATCTGGTCGCGGGAAACGGCGAGCGGCTGCCGGGGGTCGGCCCCGCAGACCAGCACAAGCAGGGGCGCCCCCAGGGCGGCAGCCTGCTCCATGAGCTGGAGGTTGTCCCGGATGGCCTGCTGCCGGGCGGCGGGATCGGCATGGGCAAAAAAGCCACCCCGCACGTAGGAGACGACTTCCAGGCCGGCGGCCCGGATCAGCTCGCCGGCTGCCTGCGGGCTGAGGTCGCCCAGGGCGTCAGCCCAGACGCTGATGCCCCCGACGCCGCGAGCGGCGTAGGCCTCCACCGCTGCGGACAGCGGCAGGGGCTTGGTGGTGATGGTGTGGATGGCGAGCATGAGACGAGAGACGAGATGTTTAGAAGCGAGAGGCGAGACAAAGACCGTAGGGACGCCCGGTAGGGCGTTTTTTCTTTTCTATCCCGCGCCGGAGGGGGGGGAAATCCCGGCCCAGGCCAAGCCCCACTACGAGCTTCCCACCCCGCCAAAAAACGTATAGTAGGGCTCGTTCCGGGCGACACGCCAAAGGTAAAGGGCAACTTCACGCAGGTGATAGTCGCCCCACATGCAGGCTTCGCCATAGGGGATGGGGCTGCCCTCGGGCACGTAGTCCCAGCCGTTGGGGTGGTGGTAAATGCTGTGCAGAAGAAGTCCCTGATGGTCAGGGGCCTCGCTCAAATAGGGGGCCTGAAGGAGAGTGCGCACGACGGTGAGTCCCGCCTGCCAATAGCGCTCGCCCTTGGGGTCACCCTGCTGCTGCAGGTAGCGGCCCAGGCGCAGGAGGCCCTGCGCGGCGATGGCGGCGGCGGAGC
>RFHL01001002.1 GCA_003696875.1 Bacteroidota bacterium
ATTTCCTTCAGCCGGGATGTCGTCTTTGGCGGCGCACCCGTCGCCGCCGGGCAGTACGTCCTCTATGCCGTGCCCGAGGCCGATCAGTGGACCCTGGGCCTCAACACCGAGCTCGGGCGCTGGGGCGCCCGGGAGGTCGACCACGCGCTGGACGTGGTGCAGGTGTCGGTGCCGGTGCAGGCGGCCGACAGTCTCTACGAACAGCTCACCATGCGCTTTGCCGGGCCCGACTCGGCCCTGACGCTGGACATCGCCTGGGATCAGGTGATGGTGTCGGTGCCCATTCAGTAGGCCTTTGACAGAGCCCCTTTTCGCTACTCGTCTGTTTGGTTCTGATCCTCTGATTCTGATCGACGTATGACGACGCAATCCGACAGCCCCAAGCTGAAGCGCACCCTGGGGCCCCTGATGCTTTGGGGCCTGGGCGTAGGCTACGTGATCTCGGGCATGTACTTTGGCTGGAACCTGGGGCTGGAAAAAGGCGGCACCCTGGGTCTGGCGGTGGCCACGGCCTTCATCATCGTGATGTACCTGGCCTTCACCTTCAGCTATACCGAGCTGGCCTGCGCCATACCCCGCGCCGGCGGGGCCTTTGACTACGGGCTGCGGGCCCTGGGCCGCGATGGGGGCTTCCTCGCCGGCATGGCCCAAAACATCGAGTTTGTCTTCGCGCCCCCGGCCATCGCGTTCGCGATTGGGGCCTACCTCAACCTCTTCCTGCCCGGCGTGCCGGTGGTGGCCATCGCCATCGTCGCCTACCTGATCTTCACCGGGCTCAACATCTACGGCGTCAAGGCCGCCGCCACCTTCGAGCTCTTCGTGACCATCGTGGCCGTGGTCGAGCTGCTCATATTTGCCGGGGCGGCCTGGCCCGGCTTTGCCTGGGAACATATGACCCACAATGCCCTGCCCAACGGCTGGGGTGGGGCCTTTGCGGCGATCCCTTTCGCCATCTGGTTTTTTCTGGCCATCGAGGGCGTCGCCAATGTCGCCGAGGAAACCATCAACCCCCAGCGCAACGTGCTGATCGGCTTCGGGGCGGCCATCCTGACCCTGGTCGTGCTCTGCCTGCTCACCTTTGGCGGCGCGGTGGGCGTCGCCGGCTGGGAAGCCGTCGTCTTCCCCGCGCCGGGCGAGCCGGCTTCCGATTCGCCCCTCCCGCTCGCCCTCGCCCAGCGCCTGGGCGAAGGGCACATCCTCTACACCGCGGTGACCTCCATCGGCCTCTTTGGCCTGATCGCTTCCTTTCACGGTATCATCCTCGCCGGCGGAAGGGCCACCTTTGAGTTTGGCCGGGTGGGCTTTGCCCCCGCCGCCCTCGGCCGGGTACACCCCCGCTTCCAGACCCCCACCAATGCCCTGCTCGTCAATACCGCCATCGGTATTATGGCCCTGCTCACCGGCCGCACCGCCGAGATCATCACCATCGCCTGTTTTGGTGCCCTGACGCTCTACATCGTCTCCATGATTGCCCTGCTGCGCTTGCGCCGGCAGGAACCCGAGTTGGAGCGCCCCTTCCGCGTGCCAGGCTATCCCCTCGTGCCCATCGTTGCCCTGGTCATTGCGTCTGTTGCCCTGGTGGCCATCACGGTTTACAACCTGGCCCTGGCGGGGATCTACCTGCTGCTCATGGGTATCGCCTACGCCTGGTTTCGCTGGATGACGCGGGGCGTAGCTCCTGTCTCCGATTCACCCTCTTGATAATGTCCCCATGGCGAAGCCATACGCCCCAAATTGCAAGCTCACAGGAGGTTCCATGAGATCCTTCGCCGGCGCCCTGCGGGCTGGCTCAGGATGACATGCAATCGTTTGATTAACAGTCCATTTGCGCTCAAACTTTGCCCCCCTGATTCCCCATTTCCCC
>RFHL01001003.1 GCA_003696875.1 Bacteroidota bacterium
CCGGTATTTCGATTGGGGCCAACAACACCATCACCAATACCGGCGACACCGATGGCAGCGACGACATCAACACCGGCGATGCCGCCGGTGGCGACCTGAGCGGGACCTACCCGGACCCGACCGTAGCCGCCTTGCAGGGCTTTGCAGTGGCAGGTACGACGCCTGGTACCGACGAGGTGCTGAAGTGGAATGGCACCGCCTGGGCCCCGGCCGCGGATGATACTACGGCCCTGACGGCCGGTACCGGGATCGCCATTGGGGCCAACAACACCATCACCAATACCGGCGACACCGACGGCAGCGACGACATCAACACCGGCGATGCCGCCGGTGGGGATCTGAGCGGGACCTACCCGAATCCCACCGTAGGGGCCCTGCAGGGGACGGCTGTGGTGGGAACCACGCCGCAGAACCTGGAAGTGCTCAAGTTTGACGGGACCAACTGGGGACCTGACACCCTGGGAACGGCCGACCTGATTGCCAATAGCAACCTGATCCCCACGGCCGATCAGACCTATGATCTGGGTTCGGGCGCCTTGGCCTGGAACAACATCTACTCCTTTAATGCCCTGAACGTCACCTCGGACCGGCGGGCCAAGGAAGATGTGCAGGACCTGAATTACGGGCTCAATGAGATTCTGAAGCTCCGCCCCGTTTCCTACAACTGGAAAGATCGGGTCAGTGATCATCGTTACCTGGGCCTGATTGCTCAGGAGGTGTCTCCGGTATTGGGCGAAATTGTCAACACACATCGCCTGGAGATTGATCCCCTCACGGGCCAAAGCCGCCGGGTGGAGCTCAACCGCTACAGCATCCGCTATACCGAACTGTTGCCGGTAATGATCAAGGGCATGCAGGAGCAGCAAAGCCTGATTGAGGCCCAGCAGGAGAAGATCGAGGCGCAAGAGGCCCGCATCCGTGAACTCGAAGCCCAGCAGGATCTGCTGCAGCAAATGGAAGCCCGCCTGCGGGCGCTGGAAACCAAAGAAGAATAAGCCATGCGCAGAATCATGTTGATATGGGGCATCATCCTCGGCGGCCTCCTGGCCGCCGGGGCCCAGCCCACCTACACCCTCGAACGTTGGGTCTTCACCCCGCTGGGAGATAGCCCCGAAGAAGCAGGGATTGAACTCTCCTACACCCTGGGCGAGCCCGTGACCCGGACAGCCACCTCCTTTAGCGGGACCCTGACCGTCACCCAGGGCTTTCAGCAGCCCGACGAACTGGGCAACCACACCGTTTACATCGACGGCCCCCTGCTAGCCGAACTCAGCTACGAAGTTTTCCCCAATCCAAGCCCCGACCGCATCTTTGTACGCTTATCCTCCGACCGCGTCCTGAAGGTCAGGCTGATGGTGTATGATCTGCGCGGCCGGGAGACTCCCGTCGCCCCTCAGGATCTGCAAGTCAGCAGCCAGCCCCAACAGGCGGTGCTGGACCTTACCCCCGTCGCCGACGGCATCTATCTTTTGGCTATCTTGCACGAAGACGGCCGGCTTATGAAGACCTTCCGCATCGAGCGTCTCCACTGATTTCAGATATGAATGTACGCGCTGCCATGCCCCGATTGATCCTGTGTTTCGCCCTTACCCTGGGACTGTCCACCGCCCTGCCTGCCCAGGTCCTGACTGGTATCAGCCCCAGCGTGGCGCTGGACTTTGGGTATCCGGACCTTGCTGTCCTCGACGACCTGGAGTTTCAGGATGAAAACAACAACGACAACATTGATCCGGGCGAGCTGATCCAGATCAGCTTCACCCTCGAAAACACCGGCAAATATCCCGCCATCGGGGTGCTGATCCTGCCCGAGGAGCTCAACCGCATCTCTGGCATCGACCTGCCCGAGAGCGTGCGCGTCGGCAACATGGAGCCCGGCGACCGGCGCAAGGTGCGCGTCGGCATCGCTGCGGAGGCAGGCCTGCAGCAGGGCAGTGCCAGCTTCATCTTTAAAATCCTCGAAAACGGCTCCTACGACAACATTTCTGTCGTCTATGGGGTCGGAACCGGCAAAAAGGAGTAGGCCCCCTTAGCCCAGCCAACCGGGCAGGTTGATCGCCACCGTGGTGATCACAAAGAACCACAGCAACAATATCAGCGCCTCCCGGCTGAAAAACGGTTGGGACCCATCCTCCACCGGCCGGGACAGGCCCGGCAGCAGGTAGCTGGCCGCCATCCCGACCAGAAAGGTCGCGGCCGTTCCGGTCAGATTCCACCAGATCCAGAAGAGGCGCTCTTCTCCCACCACCAGCCAGAGCAGCAGGTTTAGCCCTACACCCGCCACCAGCCCCACGTTGGCGGCCAGCGGGTGCGTGCGCCTGCTCAGCAGCGCCAGCAGGAAGGTCGCCAGCACCGGCCCGTAAAAGACCGAGCCGATCTTGTTGATCGCCTCGACCACCGTCTTGGCGATGCCGCCGGCCAGAAAGGCGATGCCGATGCAGGCAATCCCCCAGCCCAGCGAAGCCCACTTGGCGTAGCGCAGCTGCGCCTCGGCCGGTGTCTGCGGCCGCAGGCGCACGATGAAGTCCCGCACCGTGGTCGCACTCAGCGAGTTGACCGCCGAGCTGAGTGACGACATCGCGGCGGCAAGAATCGCCACCAGCAGCAAGCCCCGGATGCCCGAGGGCAGATAGTTGGCGATGAAAATCGGCATCATATAGTCCGGGTGATCGGCCGGGATTTGCTGGCCAAAGGCCGGCTCGGACAAGGCAAAAGTCCCCACGATGAGCCCCATGAGGCAGTAGGCCAGGGTGATGGGGAATCGAGCCACGCCATTGAACAGCAGGGCCTTGCGCACTGTGCCGTAATCCCGGGCCGAGAGGGCCCGCTGCACCTCGCTCTGATCGCAGCCGTAGTAGGAGGCGTAGAGAAAAAAGCCCCCCAGCAGCATGGGCCAGAAGCCGAATCCGTCGTCTTCGCCCAGGCCCCAGACCGAAAAGTCAATCGCCTGCAGGCGATCCGGGTCCAGTTGGCTGGCAAAGGCCTCCCAGCCGCCCAGCTGATGCAGGCCAAAAAAGATGCAGACGACGATCCCGCTGAGTAGCAAAATCATCTGCACCGCATCGCCCCAGACCACCGCCTTCATCCCGCCCTGATAGGCATAGACGATGGTCACGATGCCCGAGCCAATGATCGTCTGCCAGAGTGGGATGCCCAGCACGTTGGCCAGGACAAAGGCCATGGTGTAGAGCATGATGCCCGTGGCCGCCGAGCGGCTGAGCTGAAAGACCCCGCTGATCAGGATGCGCGTCCGCTGGTCGAAGCGGCGCTCCAGATATTCGTAGATCGTCACCACCCCCGAGCGGTACAGCCGTGGCAGGTGCAGGGTGATCAGGAAGACCATTGCCAGCGGCACCGCCAGGTCATAGCTCAGCCATTTGAGCCCGCCTCCGGCCCGGATGCCCACAAAGGCCGAGGCCGACAGAAAGCTCACGGCTGAGAGCTGCGTAGCCATGGTCGAGAGCCCCAGCTCAAACCAGCCAAAGCTGCGCCCGCCGAGGTAGTAGTCTTCTTCGTCCTTTTGCTGCTTGAAGAAGTAGCCCAGGGCCAGCAGCCCAAGCGCATAGGCCACGATGATCGCGAGATCCAGGAGGTCCATACATCAGGAATTTTCCCCAATATAAACCTTGCGGAAAGGGGAGGCAAATAGGGGGGAGAGGAGGGCGTGTCCCCCTCCGGCGCCAAAGACGCCTCCGGGGGCCGGGCTCCTCCGGGCTCTCCCGCAAGGCGGGATCGGTCCCTCCCTCCGGTCGCGACTACCCCTGCGGATCCCTCACGCCCCGCCCAGCCATCGCCGCAGCAAAGACAGGCCCCACCTAAAGCTTACTCCCTGTCCGAAAATTATTTTCCCCGAATGGGGATGATAATCAGCCGACTAATGCCAGGCTGCCAAAAATCATTTGGCATTCTCCCAACGATTTCCGATTATTAACCCTATGGTTAAACCAACTGGTTAGTTGCTTTTTATGTCCGACGATTCCAACACCAAAGACCGCATCCTGGCCGCTGCCCGGCAAGAGTTTTATCAGAAGGGCCTGGCCGGAGCCCGGATGGCCGCCATCGGCGAAGCCGCCGGGGTCAACAAGGCCATGCTGCACTACTACTTCAGGACCAAGCAGGATCTGTTCGAAGAAGTGTTTATCTCGGCCTTTGGCCAGGTGATCGCCCCGATTCCGGGGATCCTGATGGGGGAGGGGGGCCTTATGGATCGTATCTCCCGGCTCTCGGCTTACTATCACGATACCCTGACCCAGACCCCGGAGCTACCTGTTTTTGTCATGAATGCCCTGCAGGCGGAGGGAGGAGGCCTGCTGAAACGGGTGCTGGAGCGGGCCCAGATTCCCCTGCCCCAGATGCTGCCTGTGCTTATGGAGAAGATTCGGGCCGAGCTGTCGGAAGGCCCCTATCGGGAGATGGACCCCCGGGAAGTCTTCCTCAACGTGGTCTCCATGTCGGTCTTTCCCTTCATGCTCAAGCCTTTTCTGATGACCCTCTTCAGCATGGAAGAGGCTGATTTTCGAGCTTTTATAGATCAGCGCCGGGAGACGGTGCCGGCTTTCTTGCGGCAGGCTCTGGAGTTGCCCGCCGATCATTCCTGATCTGGTTTTACCCGCTATCAATCCGATGTTATGAAGCGATTTTTGATGATTCTGATGGGGCTGTTGCCAGGCCTGCTGCTGGCACAAGAGGCCCTCAGCCTGACGGACTGCCAGGAGGCCGCCCGCACCACCCACCCCCTGCAGCGACAGGCGCTGCTGGTGCAGACCCAGGCCGAGTTGCAGGCCGCCCAGGCCCGCAGCCAGTGGCTGCCCAGTCTTTCGCTCAACGGCCAGCTGACCTATCAGTCTGATGTGATCACCTTCCCCAGCCTGGGACCGGGACTGGAGTTTCCTCAGCTTCCCCAGACCCAGTACCGGGCCACCCTGGATGTGCAGCAGACTCTGTATGAGGGGGGTGCGATCCGCTATGCGCAGGATCAGGCCCAGCTCGGGGCGCAGGTGCAGCAGCAGGCCGTGGCCGTGGAGGTCGAGAAGCAGGAGGCCACGCTCAACAGCCTCTACTTTGGGGTGCTGATGCTGCAGGCCCAGGACTCCGTCCTGGCCAGCACCGAAGCCGAGCTGCAGGCTCGGCGGGAGAGTCTGGTCGCCGGCGTCACCCATGGGGTGCTCTTGCCTTCGGTGGTCGATGGCTTTGACAAGCAACTGGTGACGCTGGCCCAGCAGCGGGTGCAGCTCGCGGCCGAGATGGCCTCGCTGCGGGAGATGCTGGCCACCTGGACCGGCCTGGAGGCCGCCCGCAGCGCGCCCCTGAGCCTGCCCGAGGACCTGCCCGCCTACGGCGGCCTGTCGCAGCAGCTGCGGCCGGAGTACGGCCTGTGGGACCTACAGCGCGAGCAGCTCGAACTGAGCCAGGAATCGTTGCGCAGTCGGGCCCTGCCCAAGCTGGCCGCCTTTGCCCAGGCGGGCGTAGGTCAGCCCAACCCCTTCAACTTTCTCAACACCGACTTCGCCGGCTTTTATATGGTGGGC
Source organism: Bacteroidota bacterium (assembly GCA_003696875.1). Taxonomy (GTDB): domain Bacteria; phylum Bacteroidota; class Bacteroidia; order J057; family J057; genus RFHL01. The sequence continues at coordinate 5,526 of RFHL01001003.1, forward strand.
CTGCGGCTCAACTGGCAGCCCTGGGACTGGAAGCGCACCCAGCGCGACCGGCAGATCATGGGCGTACAGGCCCAGATGCTCACCGTGCAGCAAGACCGCTTCGAGCAGGCCCTCACCGCCCAAACCGCCAAGGACCGGCAGCAGGTGGCAACCCTTGCCACCCTGTTGGAACAGGACGCCAAGATGATCGAGCTGCAGACCCGCATCGAGGGCCGGGCTTCGACCCAACTGGAAAACGGCGTGATCACCTCGACGGAATACCTCACCGAGGTCAATGCCCTCA
>RFHL01001004.1 GCA_003696875.1 Bacteroidota bacterium
GATCAGGTGCAGGGTGCGTGAAGCCGGATTTTTTCGCATGACCTCCCGGGCCTCGAACAGCATTTGATTGCTGCCGTCATAATCTTCCCTCTGCTGGCGGAGGACCGCCAGGTTGCTGAGCAGGCGGCCCTGCTCATCGAGGTTTTGGACTTGTCGCTGGAGTTCCAAAGCCTTGAGAAATGCCTCCTCGGCGATCTCGGTATGCATGGCCCGGCCGTGGACCACCCCGATATTGGTATAGGCATTGGCCAGGTAGCCTGGCAGGTCGTGCGCGGTGGCCACCTGACGCAGACTGTCAAAGCAGGCGAGGGCTATGCTATCCTGATTTTGTTGCAGGTACAGGAGGCCGATGTTGTTGATGGTTACGGCGACAGCCTTGTAATCATGCAAGGCCGCGAATTTAGATTTGGCCTGCGTCAGCATACGCATGGCCTCGGGGGCTTTGCCCACCCGCAGGTGTACCAGGCCCAGGCGCTGGTCTATCTGAGCACCCAGTATGGGCGCTGACTCCTGATCGCTTTTGGGCAGCCATTGCCGGGCTGAGTCCAGGTAGGGTAGCGCTTGGCTATAGGCCAGGGTGTAGTAAGCGATGCTACCCAGGCCAATGTAGGCCCGGGCCATATTCAGCGAGTCATGGTGGTGGCGGGCAAAGTCCAGCCCGGCCTGGTAATGGTCACGGGCTTCGGAATACTGGCTAAGTCGCTCCAGCAGGTTGGCCGTCAGAACCATAACGCGGGCTTCCCGGGCAGGAATTCCCTCCGAAAAGGCTCGGGCTTGTGCGAGCAGGTATCGGGCCGAGTCGGGGTTGATAGTGAGGTATTCCCGGGCACCCTCTATGGCCAGTTGGTAGCGTTTTCCATCATCACGAGCCTTCGCAATCTCCTGCAACAGGTAGTCTCCCCGGAGGAAGGGGCGATCCTGCGCGCGGGCAGCTGATCCCAGGATCAAGCTGATAATCAGACATGTAAAACCGGAAATTCGCATGGCCATGGCTCTATACGAACATCCCGGATCTGTCCGAACTTTCCAAGGCAGGAAAGGGATTATGCTTACATCCGAGCTTAGCCCAGCGCCTTTAATTGCCGGATCATAGCGGCCGGATCAGGGGCGCCAAAGATGGCGCTCCCGGCGACCAGGGTATCGGCACCGGCTTCCAACAGCGCGGGCGCGGTGCGAAGGTCGACGCCCCCGTCGACCTCCAGGCGGATGTCCAGTCCGGAGGCATCGATCATCTGGCGCAGCTGCTTTACCTTTTCCAGCGTGTAGGGGATAAATGATTGCCCCCCAAAGCCGGGATTCACCGTCATCACCAGGACAAGATCGGCCAGATGCAGCACGTGGGTAAGGGTCTCTGCCGGGGTAGCGGGATTGAGGGCTATGCCAGGCCGCATCCCCAGTTCGCGGATGGCGTGCAGGCTGCGGTCCAGGTGCCGGCTCGCTTCCTGATGTATGGTGAGGTAGGTGGCGCCAGCTTGCTTGAAATCGGCCAGAAACTGCTCGGGTCGCTCGATCATCAGGTGTACATCCAGCGGCTTGCGCGCTGCCCGGGCAATGTCCCGGATAACCGGCAGGCCAAAGGAGATATTGGGTACAAACTGTCCGTCCATTACGTCGCAGTGGACCCAGTCGGCTTCGGTTTCGTTGATGAGGGTCACGGCTTCACCCAGGTGAAGGAAGTCGGCCGCGAGGAGAGAGGGTGAAAGGATCGATGACATGGGGGACGATCAGGAGTGAGGCTTGGGCTGCCAATAGAGCCGCCGCACCGAGGGGAGCATCAGGTAGATTATGGCCAGCAGACAGAGGATAGCCAGACCGGCATTTACCGCAATGGACTCAAGAATGGGATAGTCGGCCGCTTGAATCTGCTTGCCAGCCACCTGGAAATAATACAAATCGAGCTGGCCATAGAGCCAAAAGCACATAAAGCCAAAAAGGGAGGCCAGCACCCAAAGCAGGATGATGCAGGTCGACCAGCCAAAACCAGAATGCAGGCGAAGTCCCACCCCGATGATGATCATGGCCAGAGGCAGGTTGACCGCGGCGAGGTCCTCCCGGAAGACATCGAAACCGCCAAAAATAGGGACCCATTGCAGATCGCAGAGCCCCAGGCCAAACACTTTGCACAGCAGAACCAGGCTCAGAACGATCCCCCCTACCAGCAGCAATACCCGCGAGGCCGCCTGAATAAAGGCCTGGTCTGAATCAAAAATGTCTACACGGGCGGGCTCCATCGGAGGGCAGGTACGGGTGAGTCAGAGGTAATTGGGGCAAAAAGAGCGCAAAGAGCGGCAAACTAAAGAAAATTCCTTGGTTGGCCAATGCTTCCAGAAAGGGGGAGCGGCCTGTCAGGATCTAACTTGGAATAATTCTAAATAACTCCTAACATTGCAGCCGTAAAGGGGTTTTGTTCGCATGATAAACATTCGCATTCTCATTGCTGACGCGGCCTTTCTGGTCCGGGAAGGACTCAAGGCAGTCATTGCTGGCTATCCTTATATGCAGGTAGTGGGCGAAGCCAGCTACAGCGACGAGCTGCGCCAGCGCCTTGAGCAATGCCAACCTCATGTGGTCATTATGGATCACAATGCCCCGGGCGCCTTCTCGGTGGAGGATGTACGCTATGTGCATGAGCTTGCCCCCGCCGCCCGCATCCTGATGATCTCCTCCGGCCTGAGCCGGGAGTCGGTCTTTCAGGTATTGGAGGCCGGCGCCAAAGGCTTTTTGCTCAAGGAATGCGACGAAACGGAGATCCTCGGTGCCATCCGGGCCCTCCGGAAAAACGAGAAGTTTTTCTGTGGCAAAGTCTTGGACCTGATTTTGGAACGGGACGATCCTGCCGGGCCGCGCAACAACTGTGAGCCTACCCGCCTCACTGAGCGGGAAACGGAGATCGTACGCCTGATGGCCGAGGGCATGTCCACCCAGGAAATGGCCGACCGCCTGTCCCTGAGTGTGCACACGATCTATACCCACCGCAAGAATGTGATGCGGAAACTGGGCCTGACCACGGCGGCCGAGGTGATTTTGTACGCCATCAATTCCGCTCTGGTGCAGCCCGGACCCCGGGTCTAACCGGGCAGCATCCCGCCTCAGGTCTTCTGAATGGGCTCCAGCTGCCGCAGGACCGGACCGAGGTCCACATGCTCCCGGAAAAGATCAATGGCTTTGCGCACCTTCCAGGGGGTGCGGGTATTGATCTTTACCTCAATCCGGCTGATTTTGATGACGGCCTCGTAGGTGTCAATCTGCGCACGCAATACCGGCACCTGATGACGGGAGATGTATTCCTCAACTTCCTCGGTCAGCTCTCCCTTGCCCGTAATGATGATCCCCGAGAGCGGAGAGTGCTCCTTATCCATGATCCGGGACACCTGATCAATTTTTTTGAAGGCCTCAGCCAGGCGGCTGACGCTTACCACAAGGAGCTGATTGTCAAAGTTTTTCAATTCGCCCATATCAATGAGCGAACCAGCGATGATGCCCTTGACCCGGTTGTCGAGCATATCCTCGTGGTGGGTTACCTTGGCCTTGACGGCCTTGGCGATGGTGTCCATCAGGGGCAGGCCCAGCTCCTCCTCATAAGGCATGATGCCCAGCAGGGGGATCTTTCGCTCAGCCAGGACTTTCCCCACATAGTGGCGGACTTTGTCGATCTTGGCCGGATAGGCCTTGTTCAGGATGACGCCCAGGATAGGAATCCGTTTTTGCATGAAGACCGAGAGGTTCAAGTCCAGGCTATCGATGGTGTTGCCAATGCCGGCCTCGACCACCATGATCAGGCCAGCCCCGATCATGCCGGCCACCTTGCCGTTGGAGAGCTGCACCACACTGCCCACCCCCGGGTGGCCGGTGCCCTCATACACCACGACGTCGTGGTGCTGCTGCAGAATCTTGGAGGCTTTTAAGACCTTGTTCCGGTAGTTGTACTGCTCGGGATTGTCGATAAAGGCGGTCGTCGCGCCCGATCCCAGAATGACCGGGCTATGGAGCTCCGGCACCAGGTCAAAGCCCATAGACGAGGCAAACAAGAGCGCGTCCTTGTCGGCGCGGCCTCCGCCGACGTCGATAAACTGCTGGCCCACGGGCTTGCAATACCCGACATTATAGCCTCGCTCCCGGAGGTTATGAATCAGGCCCAGGGTGGAAGTGGTTTTTCCTACGTGCTGGGAAGTAGCGGCTACGTAGATTTTGTTCAGAGCCATCTGAAGAGGGTTTGAAAACAAAGAGTAAGCAGAGCGTAAGCTAGCGCGAAAGCAAAAAGGTAAGGAAAGGGTAACCAGATTCTCGTGGAGAAACCAAGATAAGCCGATTCCGGGAAATGCCCGCCAAGATGGGCAAAAATCCTGGTGCCTGTCAGCGTTTGACA
>RFHL01001005.1 GCA_003696875.1 Bacteroidota bacterium
CCTCCCCTTCGGTCCGGGCGGCTTCGCCCCTTTCAGGCACCTCACGCCGCCCCCGGCCTTCCCGCTGATTTGAATACACACCTTGCTTCGCTGGCCATATGTATCGTTTGTTTCTATGCTTTCTCTTTCTGGGAGTCCTTGTTTCGCTCCCCGCACAGGCCCCTAAGGGGAGCATCCGAGGTCGCCTGGCCGACAACCTTGCCGGGAATCCCATCGCCTTTGGCGCGGTCAATGTCTTTGCCCGTGGGCAGGACAGCCTGCTCAGCGGCGCCATCACGGACGAAAAGGGGCGCTTCCTGGTCCGGGATCTGCCGTATGGCTCCTACCGCCTGGAGGCTCAGGCCATTGGTTTTGAGCCTCGTACCGTCGTCGGCCTCATTTTGAGTGCGTCCACCCCCCGGCTGGACGTGGGACCCGTGACCCTGGCGCCCGTGACCTACGAGACCGAGGCGGTTGAGATCACCGGCGAGCGGCCCTTCGAAGAGATTGCGCCCGACCGGCGCATCTACCGCATCAGCCAGCTGCCGCTGGCCGATGGGGGCTTTGCCCCTGACGTGCTGCGCCAGATTCCGTCGCTGACGGTAGGTATGGAAGGAGAGCTCGCTCTCCGTGGCGACGGGCAGGTCGCCCTCTTCATCGACGGCCGCCCCTCCCCGCTTACCGGCTCCGCCCGGGCTGCTTTCCTGTCCCAGTTGCCCGCCGCCAGCATCGAGCGTGTCGAGGTCATCACCAATCCCTCCGCGCGCTTTGATCCGGAAGGTACCGCCGGCATCATCAACCTCGTCCTGAAAAAGGACCGGCGCCAGGGCCTCAGCGGCAGCCTCAACCTGACCGCCGCCACCCGGCATAAGTACCAGGCCGGTACCTTGCTCAACTATCGCACCCCCCATCTCAACTTCATGCTCAACTACGGCTACCGCTACGAGCAGCGCTTTGGCCGGGGGACCGACGAGCGGGCCCAGCCCGAGGTCAAGGCACCGAGTTTTATCCGGCAGGAGGCCGACGTCCTGCGGCGTACCTCTACGCACATGATCCATCCGGTGTTGGACCTCTTCCTCTCCCCCCGGCAGACCCTCTCGATCGGCACCATCATCAATCCCCGGGTGCTTTGGGGCGACGAGACCTATCGGTTTGATTTTCTCGATCCGGCTGAGGCCGTGTATGAGCAAGCCCGGCGGCAGACCGAGCAGGTGCAGCGGGGGCAGATCCTGGATGTGGACATCGACTACGACCTGCGCTTTGCGCAGGAGGGGCGCAGCCTCTACGCCAATGCCAGCTATGCCACCTTCACCGATGTGGCCGAGGATCGCTTCTCCCAGGTCTACTGGGGGCCTAACGTCCTTCCCCCCGACAATCCGGATGAGCGCCAGATCCTCAACCAGGCCACCCCGTCGACTACGGCCACCCTCATGCTGGATTACGTGCACCCCTGGTCAGGCGGAGGCAAGTGGGAGGGCGGTTTCAGCTACCGGGCCCGGACCTTTGGCAATGACTATACCTATCAAAGCCTGCTCAGCCAGCCAGGCTCCCTCTTACCCGATACCAGCATCCGTTCGACCTTCTCCTACCAAGAGGCGGTCTACGCCGCCTACTCCAATCTTAGTGGTAAGCTAGGCAAGCGCTGGTCCTGGCAGGCCGGTCTGCGGGCCGAGCAGGTCTTCACCCTGGGCAGCCCGTTTACCGAGGCGACCACGGACACATTTACCTACGACTACTTCCGGCTCTTTCCGAGCGCCTACCTTACGTATCAGACGCCCAAGCGGCGCAGCTTGAAGCTCAGCTATTCCCGGCGCATCAGCCGGCCGGATTTTGATGCGGTCAATCCCTTTCCCACCTTCGAAGACCCCTACTACCTTACGCTGGGCAATCCAGGCCTGATCCCGGAAGACATTCATAGCGGCGAGCTTTCCTTCCACAGCCGCGGCAAGCGCGGCAGCCTGACCGCGGCCGTCTACGGCCGCTATGTAACCCAGATCATCCGCCGGGTGCAGGAAACCCTGCCCAGCGGCATTGCTCAGGCTACCTATCTCAACAGCCCCGAGGCCTTCTCGGCCGGCTCTGAGTTCATCGCCAACGGCCGCCTTACCAAGTGGTGGAGCGGCAATGCCACGCTCAATGTGTTTTATGCCCGCTACACCTCGGGAGCTAGCCTGCTCCCCAGTGAGGGCCTCGCCTGGCAGGTCCAGGCGCTGTCCAATTTTCGCTTGCCCAAGGATGTGATGATTCAGGTTTCGGGCCAGTACCGGGCCCCGCGTCCCCTCCTGCAGGGCGAGATGCGCCCGGTCGGCTGGGTAGATGTGGCCCTGCGCAAGAGCTTCTTCAAGCGCAAGGCGGCCCTCACCCTGCGGGTGAGCGATGTTTTCAACACGCTGGACTACACCCTGCTGCTCGCCGGGCCTGGCTTTGATCAGACGCGCTACCGCAAGCGGGAGTCTCAGATTGCCTACCTCACCTTCTCCTACCGCTTTGGTAAGCCGGTGCGACGGCAGGAGCGCCCGGATCAGGACGATCCCGGCCCGGGGGCCGGCAACCTGGAGGAGGCCCAGATCGACTGATTATTCGACCATGACCTTGCGCAAGGCATGGCCACCAGCCCCTTGGATCTTCAGCAGATAGAGGCCCGGGCTCAGGTCGCCCAGCCGCAGGTGGACCTGCGTGTGCCGGCCTCTCCAGGTGGTCAGGCGGCGGCCGGTAAGGTCGAGTACATCCACCTGATGCAGCCGGTCAGGGGCCTTCAGAGTCACGGCATCCGCCGTGGGGTTGGGAAAAATCTGCAGGCCGGGGAGGAGGTTCCCAACCGTTCCCACCCCAGCGAGAATATCAAGGCAGAAATCCTCGGTTTCCCCGGCAAGGTAGCTTCCACAGGCATCGGGGGCCTGGTTTCGCTGCATGACTACCCGGAGGCGGGTGATGCCCAGGGCAGCGTCGGCCGGGATTGGAATTTCTCCTGATAACATGCTGCTGTCCGTACTATTGCCCTGCCAGACCTGTTCGCTGGCGGCAAAGTGGCCGTCTTGGTCCCAGTCGACAAAGACGCCCCAGCGCTGGGGCGGAGC
>RFHL01001006.1 GCA_003696875.1 Bacteroidota bacterium
ATGAGCTGGTCATCCATGGTGGTCTCGGTCTTTGAGGCCAGGTTGCTGGACAGGCCAGCCAGGATGTCCACCAGCCGGTAAAAGACCAGAACCCCAAAGATGGGGGCCAGAATCTTGAGGAGCATCACGATCCACTCACTGAGGCCAATGGGGAGCAACAGAGAGGGAATAAGCTCTTCGCGGAGCAGGATCACCACGAGGAGGAGGCTCAGCGGGGTGGTGACAGGCGGGATGAGCTTGGGGTCCAGGGCTGAGCGAGGGGCAATCCGGGGGACGACCCGCCGGATGAGGAAGCCCAACAGGGTCTTCAGAATCAGGTAGACCAGGAAGCTCAGGGCAATGGCGGCCAGTATGCCGACGTATTGCCAGACCTGCAGGCCCAGGAAAGAGCCGCCGGGGATGCGCATGAGGTAGTGGGCGGCATTGGGAATGACCTCGTTATGGACGCGCTCAATGCTCCCGACGGAGGCCCGGCTGTAGAGCCACTGGTCGCCATACTTCTGGACATAGAGGCCGGGGTACTTATCAGGGAAAACGACAAAGCGGGCCTGACGGGTCAGGGAGTCGACATAGTTGGGGTCGTCGGGGATGAGTTCGGGCTTCACCCGGTCGCCCCGGGCGTCGTAGATCTGCTTGAGCAGCCGGGCAAGGCGGATGCGTTCCTCCAGACTGAGGTCGCCGGGATAGAGGGCGTCGGCGGCCTTGGCGGGGTCGTTGCCCGCGCCGAGGTAATGGAGGTGCCGGGAAATGGTTTCCCGGGGATTGGCCAGGCTGTAGTCGTCGATCTGGGCGGGCTGTTCGGGTTCGATGGGCTGATCGAGACGCACTTTCTGGCTGTCGACAGGGGGAAGGGTATCAGGCTGGGCCCAGATAGGGGATACAGCCAGCGAAAACAGAGAAACCAGAAGGAAACGGGCTAGAACATGTTTCATAGGTCGCAGACAGATTTGCGGGTTTCGGGAGTGTGGAGAAAAAAGGGGGGCTCCGGCATGGGGCCCTGAAACCGCAAAGCTAAAAAATCTGATGAGGCTCTTCATCAGATCAGCCGGGTATGTGGGTAAGCAGAGCGGGAAAATGGGATTTGCAAGAGCAAAGGAAAGCGAGAAGAAGGTCCACAAGGTGTGGTTTTTTATCCCTCTGAAATATACAGCGGGTGCGACGGATTTCAAAATGCATTTAGGGTAGTCGTTCCAGGCCGGACGAAAATGCTTCGTGCCCTGGCTGCCCTGCCAGGGCACGCGAAAGCCCCATTTGGCACGAAGATTTTGCGTAATTTTGCAAGCCAATGGTAACCAAAGCGTGCATGATGCGATACATACGTCTGGCCTGGAAAGAAGTGGTTTGGGTGGTTTGTTTGCTGGGGTTCAGCCTCCCCGCTGCGCCTGCGCAGCAGTTGGTGTTCACCCCTTCTCAATTGGATTTTGGGGTGGTGTACGAAGACGAATCCCAAGTGGAGCAGATATGGATCCACAATACCGGCGATGATACCCTGCGGGTTGATGGGATCTGGAATTATCTCGTCTACGGCAATCCGGCTTTTGAAGCCGCTCCCGAACAGATGACCCTGGCTCCGGGGGATTCGCAGCAGATGATGGTCATTTTTGCTCCCCGGCACAATATCTGGCATGAGAGTGAGATTGTGTTTCGGACCGATGACCCCCGGGGCGATCCGGTTCTGTCCGTGCGGGGACAGGGGCGCTACCGGAACGGCTATTATGCCGGCACCGAAAATACGGCTGAGCAGGAGCTGAAAGACAGCCTCAAAGCCCGCCTCGGGCGGGGCTATGTGTCCTATTCCTACAATGCCGCCCGCGATGAGATGTTTATGGTCGTGGACAACCAGCGCACCAATGGGCAGGGGGCTACCGTCAACACCCTGGAGGGGGTCTATACGGGCTTCACGGTGACGGGCTACACCAATCGTATCGACGCCCAAAATCAGGGCTTCAATAC
>RFHL01001007.1 GCA_003696875.1 Bacteroidota bacterium
GAAAAACCGAGCTTGGCGGGCCAAGTGAGGCTTTTTCTGACGCCGTATGCGGGCAAGGGATCAAGCCAAAAGCAGACTTTATTTTTTGAGCGTTACTAAGTGAAGGGCCGGCCCCACGATATGCTCCCCCTTAGTGGTGGAGACCGGACCCTTCCTGAATACAACCTGAACACAGTAAAGGACAGGGGGAACTTCAAGACAGGGAAAAGTCAGCGCTTGGTTTGCGGACTCAACAAACCGCATCATTTCATCGGATTAGGCCCCAAAGGGGCAATTGTCGGTTGTGAACACTTCGAAGTTCCTCCTCAACCCCTCACTTTCCTAAAAATCGGTACCGAACCGGGCAAATACTTGTTTCAACCGGTTTCTAAACTGTCCCCCTCCGCTCAAAGCATCCGCGCTTTTGGAGGTACACCCGGAAATCGCGTACATTGCTCCTAGCTCTCGCGGTCTTATTCCTTCCCTATGCCTGAAAAGAATGCGTTAATCTCCCAAGCCAAAGCCGTCCTCGCCAAGAACTGGACGGGCGAGTTTACCAAGCCGACGGCCAACCTCTACCCGCACCAGTGGAACTGGGATGCCGGCTTTATTGCCATCGGCTATGCCCACTATGACATGGACCGGGCCGAGGCGGAACTGCGAGCCCTCTTTCGCGGGCAGTGGCGTAACGGCATGCTCCCGCATATCATTTTCCGGGAAGAGCGGAGCGCCCAGTACTTTCCCGGGGCTAGCTTTTGGCGCACGCATCTGGCCGTGGAGGCCCCCGCCGACCTGCGCACCTCAGGCATCACGCAGCCGCCCGTGCAGGGCTTTGCCCTCTGGCACATTTACCAGACCGCCACGGACAAAGACCGGGCCCTGAACCTGGTCAAAGAGCTGTATCCCAAGATCCTGCGCATGCACCAGTATCTGTATGCCTTTCGGGACCCGGAGCAGGAAGGTCTGGCCTGCATCCGCCATCCCTGGGAGTCAGGGACAGACAACAGCCCCACCTGGGATGGCCCTATGGCCCGCACCGATCTGAGCCGGGTGCAGCTACCCGCCTATGAGCGGGCCGACAACAAAATCGGTCAGGCCGAGCACCGGCCTACGCAGCGGGACTATGACTACTATGTCTACCTGCTGGACATCTACCGTCGCTACAACTACAATGAGGTTTCCATCCACGCCCACTGCCCCTTTCGGATTCAGGACCCGCTCTTTAACAGCATGCTGCAACGCAGCAATGAATGCATGGCCGAGTTGGCCCCCCTGATTGGGGAATCTCCCATGGTCTGGCAAGACTGGGCCATCCACACCCGTGAAGCCATGAACCACAAGCTGTGGGATGCCGAGCGTGGCACCTACAATGCCTTCGATCTGGTAGCGGGTGAGGTGATACGAATCGAAACGTCCTCAGGCTTTATGCCGCTATTTGCGGGGATTCCTTCGGAGGCCCAAGCCCAAAAAATGATATACCGCCTGTCCGGCCCCGCCTTCAGCGGAACCACCGAAAACCCGGCATACTTATGCCCCACATTGAATCTCCAGGACCCAAGACTGGACTTCCGCAAATACTGGCGGGGTCCTATCTGGATCAATATGAACTGGCTGCTGTGGCACGGCCTGCGGAGATATGGCTATGACACGCTTGCCAGGCGCGTAAAGGAAGAAGCCATGTCCCTGATCAGGCAACATGGCTTCTTCGAGTATTTTCACCCGCTTAAAAAGGCCGAAGGAGAAATCGCCCTGGGTGCGGCGGATTTTTCATGGTCAGCAGCCCTGTATATTGATTGGGAGCTGGGTGGAGACTGACCCTATACGAGCACTTTAGGGGGCTCAACCTCAGAGCGGGCCATGGCTTTTTTTTGCCAGGGGAGAAATGGCAGTACGAGACCACCGTCTTCATTGTCCAGCAAAACAAAGGCAAAGGCCACCATGAGGCTTAGAGAGACAATCTCACCGGCATCTTCCAGAATAGAAACCGAAGCCCGCAGTACGGTATAGTCCAGCACCATCATGTGCAGTATATCCAGAAATACGCCACAGAAAAGCAGCAAGCCGAAGAAGATGAAGAACAAATGGGCGTGAGACCGCACCTTGGGCGTGCTACGGAAGTAGGCCAAAAACAGGGGCGGAAACAAAACCAAGCCATAGGTCACGACCACAAATAGCTCACCCAAATCCTCTGGTCGCAGGCCCATGACGCTGGGGAAATCACCCGCACTCGCCAGATAGACTCCCCAGGTCTCGTGGAGGGCCAGGGTGTCGTCCAGCAACAAAAAACC
>RFHL01001008.1 GCA_003696875.1 Bacteroidota bacterium
CCACCAGACACAGGTCAGGCAGGTGATCGCCTGCCGCCCGCAAGCGGCGGATCAGGGATGCCTCGGCCGGTTGCCGGAAGGCTGCCGTTACAATCTGGTCAATGCTGTCGTAGTCGGCCGGGTTTTCGGGTCGAAGGTCAAAATCCATGGATGTAGAAAAAGGTCAGCGTTGGATCATTCGGTCGGGTACGGCTCCCCCCGGGGACACCTGGGTGAGGGCTACGGGGTGAGCAAAAGGCGCCAACGTGTTCGATACCAGCCAGGCGAGTTCGCCCCGGTTAAGCGGAGCCTCTGGGCGGAAGCGCCCCGATGAGAGCAGGGGTGCCGGAGAGGTCTGGCTGGCCAGCCAGTGAAAGGCGGGTCCCAGTTCCGTGTCCAGGTCTTGTGGCAGGGGCTGTGCCAGGGTGGTGTCAGGCGATCCGGCCGCCTGCCACAGGCGGCGGAGGGCTTCGGCCCGGTTCAAGGGGGCATCTGCTAGCCCCGCCCGGAGGGAGTCCGGGAGGACCCGCGCCAGATCGCTCTCCAGAGCCAGGCTATCGGGATAGATCCAGGTCTGATTGGCCCATTTGTAAGGGACCCCGTGGCCCCGCAGCAGGCCCGTGACACCAGCTTGCTGAAGCTCCACAAAGAACGGATGGGCGGGGCTGATGTCCAGGTAGGGGAGGAGCCAGCAACCCGCTTCAAGCAGGTCTTTTTGTAGCTGTCGCACCGGCAATTCCCGGGGATGATCACCTTGGGCGACACATCGGGCCGCGGCCGCCCCGGCGGCCTGGCCGATGAGCATCACACAGGGTTGAAGCCGGCTGGCGCCATTTACCCGGTGGGTGACGGAGATGCTTTTTTCGGCGACGATCAGCCCGTCCAGATTGATGGGCACCAGGGCTTCGTAGGGCACTGAAAAGGAAGGGATGGGCGGAAATGCCTCCTCGCCCGCAGCGGGATTTTTGCCGTGATGGTGGTCGAGCGGGTAGTCGCCCACCGCGATGGCGGTTTGGTAGAGGGGGCGAGCCGGATCGGCATAGGGGTCTATGAGATCATCGACGGTGAGTTGCACCAGGCCCGCCACCCGGCGGGCTTCGCGGTGGTAGGGGATCAGGGGTAGGCCGTCGGCCGTGGGGTAGACGCCCTCGGCCAGCCCGAGGTGTGTGTAGCCGATTTCTGTTTGCAAAAAGTAGAGAAAGGCCAGGCTGCGGTTTTTGGCGAGGATATAGACCGAGTCGCGTTGGGCATCGCTCATCGGGATCGGATTGACGTAATAGTCGTTGCCGTTGTTGGGCCAATTGAGCATGTAGCGGCCGCCGGGCAGGCGGGCGTAGCTGAGCATGGTGGCGCAATCGGGCACCGATCGCTCCGGGTCGTCACAGACCTCGCGACAGAGGCACGCAAACTCGGCCGGGTCATAGCCCGGCGGTTCGGGGATGGTCTTGTCCACTCCTGGCCCAAAGTCCTGTACGGTAAGGGCATAGGTCAGGTCCTGGATGTTGGGGTCATGGGGATTGCCGGGGGCATCCTGGCCCGTGAAGAAGGCCGCCCCGGCGAGGGCGAGGCCGTCGCCGAGCTCGGTGGCGTCGACGGTGATCGTCGCGGGGACTTCCAGAAAGGCCCCGCTGCTATCGCGAAAGATCGCGCCGGTGATGCGGTTCCCCTCGCGCAACATCTGCGCCAGTCGGTAGCCGGAGAGGATATCGAGGTTGGGTTCAGCGGCCGCGAGGTCCCGGAGGATGCTTTCGCCCACCTGCGGCTCAAAGAGGGTATGACTTACCCAGCCCGTGCTCACGGAGTCAGGCCCGCCATAGTGGGCATAGAGCCCCTGGCGAAATTCGCCCCACAGCCCGGAGGGCAGCTCATGGTTGCCATCAATGGCGCTCACACCAGCGGCGGTGAGCATGCCGCCCAGCCAGGCGGTTTCGGTTACCAGCAGGGTGCGGGCCCCGCTACGGGCGGCCTGAATGGCCGCGGTGGTGCCGGAAGTACTCCCCCCGATCACCAGGACTTCGGTCGGTCGGGTAGGTGTGGGGAGACAGGCGCTCAAGGCTAGCAGGAGCGGAGCGAGGCGCAAGATGGGTACAGACAGCAGCCGCATAGGGGGATCAGTTGGAAGATGAGGGCCAAAGATACGGGCTTTGGGGCAAGGATGCCACTACACAGCGGGCTCTGGCCGCCCGCTGCCAGCTTTGCTTTTTGGTGAAAACTTATCGTATTTTATGCGTACAAAAGGAGGGCCGGGGTACTTTCACCCCGGCACTTATCTATCGCTAAACACACTATGGCCCAAGAACGTTACCGCCGCCGGAGCAGCATCGCTGAGGAGTTTGATACTTCCCTGATGTACGATGATATTGAGAAGATCCGCGAGCGGGAGGAGGAAGAAGAAAAAGACCAGAACAGCAAACTGGGCTCAGCGGGTATGATGGCCTTCTTTGCCGGAGCTGCCCTCCTGACCCTTAGTCTGGTCGTAGGTCCCGGTTCGGATATCCTGCCCCAATTGGTGGAATTTTTGCGAGAAGCAGCCCTGCCCATCATTGGCTTTGGCGCCCTGGCTTACGGTTTTTTCAAAACCGTGAAACTCGCCTTCCGCCAGAAGGAACTCAACTTCCCGGCTCTCAATGTCTATCGCAAGACGCGACCTGTGCCGCCAGGCGCCGAGGAGGCCGGCACCCGGCAGCGTACCCAAAGCCGGGCCAATACCAGCAACCGCTACCAGCGTCCCACCCGCACCTATCGGCGCGAAACCAGCAGCAGCCGCAAAAGCTTGCGGCGCTCGCGGACCAATCGCGTCTTCTCCGGCGTAGCCGGGGGGCTGTCCGAGTACACAGGCATCTCCGCAGCGCTGATTCGCTTTGCCTTCATCTTCAGCCTCTTCCCTACCAGCGGTATGTCGGTATTTATCTATCTGCTGCTCTCCATCGTGCTACCCGCCAATTACGACAGCTATCAGGAGCGTGGCGAAGGGGCCCCTCAGCCCCGATAGACGCCGGGTTTCCTCAGACAGATAAGCGGACAAGCAATCCTCATTGCCTGTCCGCTCATTTTTTGCTGAAAAGCGTATATTCGCCTGGATCAATGACCACTCGTCGACGTTCATCGAAACCCCGCCCCGCAGAATTCCCCCACTTCCCCATTTCCCCACTTCCCGAC
>RFHL01001009.1 GCA_003696875.1 Bacteroidota bacterium
AGTCAAAAGCTATGAGCGCCTTCAAACGCATCATGATCGGCTTGGACCTGAGCGACATGGATCAGGTCCTGATCCGCTACACCGCTTTTTTGTGTCAGCGCCTGCAGCCCGAGGTCGTCTACTTCATCACCGTGCAGTCCGACCTGGACGTGCCGGACGAGGTGCGGGCCGAGTTTCCGGAGATGCAGGTTCCCCTGGACGAACATCTCCGCGCCCGGATGCAGGAGGAGATCGAGAAGTGGTTCCCGGCTTCAGCCGGGATGGAGGTCCATATTGAGGTCGTCGAGGGGTCGCCTCGCCGGGAGATTCTTCGCTGGACCCACATCAAGGATGTGGATCTGCTCATCCTGGGCCGCAAGGACGAGGTCCGTGGCAGCGGCATCATCCCGGTACAGCTGGCGCGCAAGATCTCCTGCTCCCTCCTGTTTGTGCCGGAGCGTCCACCACACACCCTGGCGCGGGTCATGGTAGGCAGCGACTTTTCGGACTGTTCGTACGCGGCCCTGGATCAGGCCCTGGCCTGTGTGGATGGGGAACCCGAGGCCCAGGTATGGGTTTTTCACAGCTTTTCTGTGCCCATGGGCTACTACAAGACCGGCAAGACCGAGGCTCAGTTTGCGGAGATTATGAAGGGGCATGCCGCCCGGCATTACGATGATTTTATTGCCCCAGTCAAGACGCCCTCGGCGGTCACCCTGGCGCCGATCCTGGCCTTTAACGTCCAGCAGGTGTCACCGGCCATCCTGCTTTACGAGCGCGCCCAGCGCGAGGGCGCCGAGCTGATGGTGGTCGGAGCCCGCGGCCGCAATGCGGTGACCGCCCTGCTGCTGGGCAGTGTGGCCGAGCGACTGATCAAGCTCGGCGGGCAGATTCCCCTTTTGCTGGCCAAGCGCAAGCATGCCACCTTCAGTTTTTTGGATATGATTGAGTCGATTTAGCCGGGTGATAAAAATCACCTCGCTCCGTGCGCAAAGGCATCGGTGGCAGCCCGGGAGGCACGTACATTTAGAGCAGGAAAGGAAGGGCGTTGATCGCCGGTGGCCATCGGCGCTTTTCAATATACACCATCAGACAGGAAGCAGAAGATTTCGTAGGGTGGTGAAAAAAGGTGGCGCGTCCTCGTTGGCGTGCCGCCTTCCTTTCCGGCTCACCGATCACTTACTCCCTTCGGCTACGGCCCCAGGCAATGAAAACCATCCTTTTTCCTACGGACTTCTCTCCCGTCGCTGAGAATGCCCTGAGGTTTGCTTATGAGTTAGCAGACCGACTCGGAGCAGGGATCGTCCTATTTCATGCCTATCACCCCCAACTGATGGACAG
>RFHL01001010.1 GCA_003696875.1 Bacteroidota bacterium
GACCTACGCCGCTTCGGTACTACCTCGCCCCATGGACCTGAGCACGGCCATGGTTGAGGCGGAAAGTGCCCTGGAGACGGCGGCCTTTTCCGTGGCAAAGCTGTTTTCTGTCGCCAAAAGGCTGTAGCTTTACCCCAAAATTTCCCCTATGAACCGATCCATTCTTTTTTTCGCTTCGCTCCTTTTCCTCTTTATCCTCCCCGCATGCAGCGGCAGCGGCGGTGAAGATGCCATCGGCAAACTGGCGGGCGAGGTCATCGCCGTGCACGACGAAGTCATGCCTATGATGGGCGAGATCATGCAGTTGCGACGCACCCTCGGCGATTCGCTGCAGAGCCTGCAAGCCGCCGATCCGGTCGACAGCGCGCTGGTAGAGCAGTTTGAGGAGGCGCTCTCTCAACTCAATACCGCCAAGCGCAGCATGGAGGACTGGATGCACGGCTATGAGACTCCCGGTGAGGACATGGCCGATGCCGAAGCCCTGGCTTATCTGAAAGGGGAAATGGTTAAAGTCGAGCAGGTGAAGGAAAACATGCTCACCAGTGTGGCTTTTGCCAAAAGCCTGCTGAAGCCCTAAACCATTTTACGGACCACGGGGTTCTTTTTTGATCCGTACCTTTGTCTGACAACCATGCGTTACCGCTTTTTCCTGTCCATTCTTTTCCTGGGAAGTTTGCTGGGTGCCTGCACCCCCAAAACCCAGGGTCCCCTACCCATTATGGGTGAGCGCACCGTTTCGCCCAGTGGGGACACCCTTTTCCACACCATCCCTGACTTCACCTTTGTCGATCAGGACAGCAACCGAGTAACTGCTGCGACCTTTGCGGATAAGGTCTATGTGGCCGACTTTTTCTTTACTACCTGCCCCTCCATCTGCCCCAAGATGAGCCAGCAAATGGTGCGTCTCCACGATGCCTTTATCGACCGGCCGGAGGTGGTGCTTCTCTCCCACTCCATCGACCCCACTCACGACACGGTCGCCGTGCTGCGGGAATATGCACAGGCTCTCGCGGTCAAAAGCCACAAGTGGCATCTGGTCACCGGGGATGAAGACGACATCTACGATATGGCCAGGGCCTACATGGTCAGTGCTATGCGGGACGAAAACGCGCCCGGCGGTTATGTGCACAGTGGGGCCTTTATTCTGGTGGACAAGGATCGCCGCATCCGCGGCTACTACGACGGGACCAAAACCGAAGAGGTAGACCAGCTTATGGCTGACATCGACCGCCTCCTGGCTGAGTATGGCGAATAATCCCTCTCGCCGCCCGCTGCGCTGGCTCACCTTTTTGTGGCCGGTCTTGCTGATCCTGCTGCTTTTCGGCCTGAAGACAGTCATGGACAAAAGCCGCGGCGGGGCGGGCCGCGTGCTGTATGAAAAGCATTGTGCCAACTGCCACATGGAGCAGGGCGAGGGCCTGCGGGGCCTGTACCCGCCGCTGGCGGGAGCTGACTATGTGGCAGCCCATGAGGCTGACATGGCCTGTCTGATCCGCTATGGCCGGCGCGAGCCTCTGACGGTCAATGGAATATCCTATTCCCAAATCATGCCCGGCAACCCGGGACTCGCCCCCAGTGAGTTGACCGCTTTGGTCAACTACATCAAGACTGCCTGGGACGAAAACGGCGAAACGGTCTCCTTCGGGGCCGTACAGGCCGCTTTAGACAGCTGCGAGGGACAGGAGATCGTGCAACCCTGATGCGGCCCTTGGCCCCACCTGTCATTGTGGCAAGCCAAACCTGACAAATCAGGAAAAAGCACCCAAATTGTCAGCTTGACAGGCCCTTGGCACATTTTTCGACCTTTGGCACAACAGAAACGGAGTCCGCCTTCAGCGCCTCTGTTTTCTCAGGTTCATTAACCCAACTTATTTTAAACTATTCTACATAACTATGTCCGTGAACATCAAACCCTTGGCTGACAGAGTGCTGGTAGAGCCCGCACCGGCCGAAGAGAAAACCGCTTCCGGGATCATTATCCCCGACACCGCCAAAGAGAAGCCCCAGCGGGGGAAAGTGGTCGCCGTAGGACCGGGCAAAAAAGATGAGCCCACCACGGTAAGCATCGGCGACATGGTTCTGTACGGTAAGTACTCCGGTACCGAGATCAACGTCGAAGGTGTTGATTATCTGATCATGCGCGAATCGGACATCCTGGCCGTTATCTGATCTGGCTGATCCGACAACGCCTTTTCCCTTAACAATTCTCAACCCATCATCAAACCAAGAAAATAAATTGTTACCATGGCAAAAAACATTGAATTTAATGTAGAAGCCCGGGACAAACTGAAGCGTGGTGTGGACGCCCTGGCCAACGCCGTGAAAGTAACCCTCGGTCCCAAAGGCCGCAACGTGGTGCTCGATAAGAAATTCGGCGCCCCCAATATCACCAAAGACGGTGTGACCGTCGCCAAAGAAGTGGAGCTGAAGGACCCCATCGAAAACATGGGTGCCCAGATGGTCAAGGAAGTGGCCTCCAAGACGGCCGACGTAGCGGGGGACGGAACCACCACCGCCACCGTGCTGGCTCAGGCTATGGTCCGTGAGGGCCTGAAGAATGTGGCCGCCGGCCACAACCCCATGGAGCTCAAGAAGGGCATCGACGAGGCCACCAAAGTGGTCGTAAGCGCTCTGCGTGGGATGTCCAAGGACATCGCTGACTCCAAGGAGATTGCTCAGGTAGCTACCATCTCTTCCAACGGGGACGATGAGGTAGGCAAGTTCATCGCCGACGCGATGGAAAAAGTAGGCAAAAACGGGGTCATCACCGTTGAGGAAGCCAAAGGCCTGGAGACCTATCTGGAAGTGGTCGAAGGGATGCAGTTTGACCGCGGATACCTCTCCCCCTACTTCGTGACCGATCCCGACAACATGGAGGTAGAGCTGGAAAACCCCTACATCCTGCTGTACGACAAGAAGATATCCTCCATGAAGGATCTGCTCCCCGTACTGGAGCAAACCGTCCAGACCGGTCGTCCCCTGCTCATCGTTGCCGAAGATGTGGAAGGTGAAGCCCTTGCCACCCTCGTAGTCAACAAGATTCGCGGCTCGCTGAAAGTGGCTGCCGTGAAGGCCCCCGGCTTTGGTGACCGCCGCAAGGCCATGCTGGAAGACATCGCCGTCCTGACCGGTGGGACCGTCATCTCCGAAGAGCGTGGCTACAAACTGGAAAATACCACCCTCGACATGCTGGGCTCGGCCCAGAAGGTGTCCATCGACAAGGACAACACCACCATCGTCGATGGCAACGGCGACGCTGCCCTGATCAAAGCCCGCGTCAATCAGATCAAAGCCCAGATCGAAAATACCACCTCTGACTACGACCGGGAGAAACTGCAGGAGCGTCTTGCCAAGCTTTCCGGCGGTGTGGCCGTCCTCTACGTAGGCGCGGCAACCGAAGTAGAAATGAAGGAGAAGAAAGACCGCGTAGACGACGCCCTCCACGCCACCAAGGCGGCGGTAGAGGAAGGCATCGTTCCCGGTGGTGGGGTCGCCCTCGTACGTGCCATCTCCGAGCTGGAAGCGGGTCGTGGCGGCATCAACGACGAACTCCTGAAAGGTGACGTCGGTGTCGGTGTTGCCGTCGTCCGCAAGGCCCTCGAAGAGCCCCTTCGTCAGATTGTCTACAAC
>RFHL01001011.1 GCA_003696875.1 Bacteroidota bacterium
GAAGAACCACTCCCAGCGCAGGTCCACGTTGTCGATCAGGGTGCGCTTGAGGTTGGGGTTGCCTTCATAGACCGGGCCGCCGATGTAGGGTAGGCGCTGGAAGGGCGAAAACTCCACGATGCTGGGCCGGGCCAGGGTACGGGAGTAGGCCCCGCGGATGTTCATTTTTTCCGATACGGCAAAGATGACACTGGCGGCGGGCAGGACATCGGTCAGGTCCAGTACCCCGGGCTGGACGGTGGTGTCTTCTAGTTGGAGGTTGCGGAAAATCGAGCTGTCCTTGGGCGTGATGATCATTGAGGTGGTCTCGAAGCGGGCACCACCGACGAATTTGAGCCGAAGCCCCAGCGGCACTTCCACCATCCCGTAGGCGGCGATGATGTCCTGGGTAGCGTCAAAGACGTTGGTAGGCTGGGTCTGGTCCTGATAATAGAGGCCCTCATACAGCTCGCGGATGAGGAGGTTGCCGTTTTCATCCAGCGGCACGGAGAGGAAGTTAGCCGAATCAAGGAAAGCCGGGACATTGCCGTCGAAGCGCTCATGCTCCCGGCCGGGGATGATCTCGAAGCGGGTCTCGCCAAAGTCCCGCACCTTGCTGGTATACGCGCCGCCGAAGGAGAATTCGCCTTTCTTCTCCGTCCGCAATCCGGGCAAGGGAAGGTGCAGGTTGAGTTTGAGGTCGAGGTTGGTCTCGTTCAGGTCGCGATAAAAGCGCAGCGGGGCCTCGTAGCCGTTGCTGGGGTTGATCGCGTAGGTGGTATCCCCGCTGACCGGCTCGAACTGGTAAGCAAAGAAGCGCAGGTCGGGTTCGTATTGATTGGCTGCCGCATAGGAGGCAATCCAGTCGGCCCGGAGCACCCCAAAGGCGTGGTCGCCCTGCAACTGGCTCACGGTGATGCCGCGCTCGATGTAGCCCGTGGTGGTCGTGCTAAAGGGGCCGTTATAGCCCGATTCGTTGTTGAGCCAGCCCGAAAAGGTTTCCCCATAGGAGCTGCCGCTTTGGTTGCGCATGATATTGACCGAGAACTTGTGCCGGTCAAATGGCTTGTAGGAAAGCTTGAGCAAGCCGCCCCAGAGGACATTGTTCTCGCCGCCATCCCCCACAAAGCGGTTGACCGCGTCGAGTGTGGTAGAGGCGGTCGAGCGCAGGCGGAAGAGGCCCCGCTGCCCTCCTTCGAAGTACTCATAGGTGTTGCGGTAGCTCAGGCTGGCGATATAGCCAAAGGGCCGGCCCCCCAGGA
>RFHL01001012.1 GCA_003696875.1 Bacteroidota bacterium
ACGGGACTCGAACCCGCGACCCCATGCGTGACAGGCATGTATTCTAACCAACTGAACTACCGGACCGTGTTTCGCGATAGCGGATGCAAATATAGGGGGGTGGGGGATATCCGCAAACTTTTGGGTAAAAAAAATGAAAAAAAATCAGGGCTGCAGCTCCCTAGGGAAAGGCTACCCCCGGGTAGGCCGTCACCTGCAGCTCCGGGATCTGGGCCTTAAAGGGGTCAAACTGATTGATCGCCTGGATAAATGCATTGGCAATCAGGGCATTGCCACGCGGCGTCAGAAAGACGCCATCCAACCCAAACACCCCGCCCGTCAGATAGTCGGCGCTCAGCAGCAAACCGTCTTCAGTGGTGCCATTGGCGACCAGATTAAACACCGCATACAGATCGACCTGCGCCAGCCAAGGCTGCCCGCTCAGACCATTGTAGTGGTCTACCAGGGAGTCGATCACCCCATTGTAGGCCTGAATGCGCTGCCGAACGGCTGCCACCTCCTCCGCATCCAGCACCCGGTCATCCGGAAGCGGATTGGCCGGACCCAGCCCCAGGCCCCCCGGCAGGCCATTGGCCTGCCCAATTTCCTCCTTGGCCGGCAGCAGGATGCGATCCTGCTCGGTGGCCACCCGCACCTCCCCTGTGTGGGTGGTCAGATAGAGCGGGCGCCAGCTCGCCTGGCAATTTTCTACGCTCAGAAATTCTGGTGCCACTTCCGCAAAGTACGGGAAGCGGGTGATGTCGGGGATGTTGCCCACCACCCCGCGTACGACTCCCTTTGCCCGGAGGGTTTCCAGCAGCGCCCCGCAGGCCGCCGCAAAGTCGGCCGTAGACGTCATCGCATAGCCCGGATGGGCCGCGCCCGCCATGGCATGGTCCAGCACATCCTCTGTACCCAGCCAAAGGGTAAAGAAGGGCACCTCCCGATGGTCTATTTGATCGAGGTAGTTTCGGTAACCACTCGGATTGATCCGCTTGTAAAACAGGCTCATCCGGCCAAAGCTGTCCGATGCTACATGCCGCATTCGCAGGTGGGGCACCCCCAGATTTCGG
>RFHL01001013.1 GCA_003696875.1 Bacteroidota bacterium
ATGTCGTCGCCGACCGCCGCTCCCAGGAAGGCGTTTTTGCCATGGCCCCCCAGCACATGGTCTTTCTCAACGACCCCGACCCGGACATCTGGCCCAGCGGGAGTTTTGGCGCAGTCAATGCCGGCTCCATGGAACTGCGGCGTTGCGACTCGACCGACTACTGCATCTATGTCGAAGCCACGCAGCCGGGGCAGATCGACGTCCTGATCGACCTCTCAGATGACAACAACGGCGGCACCACCGGCAGCTATGACGCCAATAGTGCCGATGTAATCATCGCCGAGGTTATTCCCAACACCCCCAATGCATCGGGCAACTACTCGGTCTGTGTGGACTGGGATGGTCGCGATGGCACGGGCCAATTGCTGGATCCGGGCGAGGTCGTCGACCGGATGAAGATATTCTTCACACAGGGGGTCATCCATTTCCCGATCTTTGACGCCGAGTTCAATGTGAATGGCTTCACGGTGGAGAACATTCGCCCTGAAGTACCCGGAGGTACCAGCCTACCGCTCTTTTTCTGGGACGACTCCGAAATCAGCTCACCGCCCACTGATCCCAATGACGTAGACCCTCCGGATCGACCTCAGACCCAACTCAATGGCTGCCAGGGCAATTGCCGGACCTGGGACTACCTCAGCGGCAGCTATCCCTATGGCTATGGCAACGTCAATACGCTCAATACCTGGTGGTTTACCAATCGCAGCGAGGTGGAGATCACCCAGGTAAGTATCCCTGATTATGTAGTGATCGAAATCGGCGAAGAAATGCAGTTTACCTGCCAGGGTAAGCCCATCACCCTTGTCGGCAATGTGGCCTACACCAGCGGCAACACCGTCGACTGCGAATGGACCGGCGGCACGGGCACCTTCACACCCGATCCTACGGATCCGCAAGCGACCTATACGCCCTCGGAAGACGAGTACCTGGCCGGCAGCGTAGACCTCACCCTCGCCGCCACCGGCGACTGCACTCCCCAAGCCCGCACCGTGACCTATATGTTTACCGAGGACTTTGACATCTGCGGGCAAAACCTGCCCGTGGAGTGGGCCTACTTTCAGGTCACCGCCGAGGGCGATGATGGGCTCCTCACCTGGGGCACCGCCAATGAGCTCAACACCCACTTCTTTGAAGTGGAGCGGGCCGAAGAGACCGGTACCTTCACCCCCATAGGCCGGGTTGATGCCGCCGGGCACGCCACTGACCTGTCCCGATACCAGTACCGGGACAAGGGCGTGGTTCTCGGCGCCAGCGGAACCATCTCCTACCGCCTGCGGCAGGTCGACATCGACGGGCAGTTTGACTACAGCCAGATCGTCGAGCTGCACCTGGGCGAAGGCGCCGCCGCCAGCCTGAGCCTGTACCCCAACCCGGCCAGAGAGTCGGTTACCCTGGATGTGTCGCTCCCCTTCCCGGACCAGCCCGCCACACTGGACGTGGTAGACCTCCAGGGACGGGTCGTTTATCAGCAGCCGCTCGCAAGAGGACAACTGAGCATCCAGGTCTCCAGCTGGGCCGCCGGGGCCTATTTTGTCCGGGTCCAGAACGGCGGCCGCCTTCTGAGCCAGAAGCTGATCGTACAATAACCCCATTTTTCCCCAAAGCCTTCTTCCCATGTACTTGATTGTCAAGAGCCTCATACTGACTATATTGATCCTGCCCCTGGGCCTGCAGGCCCAGTGTCCGGGCAGCGCCGCCCCCGGCGAAATCAAGGGCACCGTCTTCCTCGAAGACGGCCTCCCTGATGGCCAGCGCCAGGCCCAGGAAGCCGGTGTAGGGGAGGTCCTCGTGCTCCTGCTTGATGCCGAAGGACAGACCATCCAGCGGATGCGTACCCATCCGGATGGATCCTATTCCTTCCCCAACCTCCCTGCTGGACAATCTTACCGGGTCCGTATCCACGAACTGCCCCCGGGCTACCGGCTGCCCCCCTACTACCTGGGCCAGGAAGATGCCCCCCAGGG
>RFHL01001014.1 GCA_003696875.1 Bacteroidota bacterium
GCCATATTCCACTGACATAGGTCCCTCGACGATCTCAATGCGCTCAATGTCTTGCAGGGGCAACTGGCTCAGGTCAAGGCCGCCGCCCAGGCGGCCGGGGACGGGCATGCCGTCGAGCAGGATTTTCACATTCTCCCCCGAAATCCCCTGCATCTGTACCTGCGCCCCGAGGGCCGGGTCCTGATTGATCCGAAGATTGAGCTCCTGCCCCAGTACCTCAGCCAGCGTGACAGCACCTTGCGCCTCTATCCGCTGGCGATCAATGATCCGCACCCGGTGGGCCGCCCGACTTGCCCGGACGGCTCCGTGCTGCCCCGTAATCACCACCGCCTCCATATTGAGGCTGTGGGTAGAGTCAGGTGGGGAAGCCTGAGCATGCAAAGCAGGCAGCAGAACTCCCCACCCCATGAAAACCGGAAAAGCAACTAGAAAAGACGTTAAGGACCGGAATCGCATGTGAAAAATGACAGATAAGCTATGAGACAGAGCGAATGAAAAACTTATTGAAGATGGATACGCGCGATCCCCTGCCCCTCTTGCCCGATCAGTCTAACCAGGTATAGCCCGCGGGGCAAATCCCCCAGCGAAAGCATCATTTCTCCGTCCCCGCGGGAGACCGATTGGGTCATAAGTGCCCGCCCGGCCAGGTCCAGGACCTGAATCTGATCCACCTGAGCCGCTCCCCAACGGATCGATACGCGATCCGTGGCAGGATTAGGAAAAAGCGACAGGCTCAGCGCCGGCCAGTCAAAAAGCCCGGTCGTGAGGGTTTGTTGTTCGAACTCGAAGTTGCCATTGGCGGAACCACCGAAACCGGTAAAGACCAGCTTATGCACTTCCCCATCGGCCTGGGCCACCAAAAAGGCCGTGGAATCAGCCAGGGTCCATTGCTGAGCCGGCGGGCTGTAGGATTTCCAGTCGTAGCCGATCACATCGATCTCCGCAGAAAGGGGATAATTTGCCGTATCAGCTTCTACCAGGCTGTTCACATCCACACCGCGCACCTCAGCTACCTCGACTCCAAAGTTAGTACGCACGCCTGTGACGGGATAAAAGACACCGGGAGCCAACTCGGCCTGATAGCGACTGAAGAGCAAATCCCAGCTATCCGCCTCAGGATCCAGATCCAGCAAGCTGTCCTGCGCAAAGCTGTAGTACGCAAAGTGCTTGTTCGGGAAGTCACTTTTGCGCAACTGCACCTCCACCTCGTCGCTGCCATCCAATTGGGCGTGGGTAAAGGTAAAGACCCCGCTTGCCAGGCGATCAATCTTGAGTTTGCGCATCGCGCCGTCTGCCAAGGTGATGATAAAAAGGGAATCGCCATTTACATGGTGGGTGATCGGGTTGTAGA
>RFHL01001015.1 GCA_003696875.1 Bacteroidota bacterium
CCCACCTTGACCGCCACGGTGGCGATGCAGCCGGTCTGTACCATCTCGTGGGCCGACCCTGCCTTGCGGGGCAGGGGATGCCGGCCGCTATCCACGGCCTCGGCCATCTTGGCCTTGAGCATCTTCTTGCCGCCGGCGGCAGCAAAGCGGTCCAGGTCCACCCCCGCCATACGGAAGGTCGTGGTCATGCTCTGGGCGGGCTCATGCTCGCCCGCCCGCTCAAAGGGCAAGCCCGCCAGGGCACAATAGTCGGCATCGCCCGAGGCATCGATCACCCGGCGGCAGCGCAGCCGGAAAAAGCCACTCTTGTGCCAGCACACGCAGCTGATACCGGTTTCTGTGGGTTCCACATCGACCAGATGGGTATGCAGGAAAAGCTGCACCCCGGCCCGCGCAAGTTGCTGGTCCCAGACGAGCTTGAGCCGTTCGGGATTATAGTTGACCCCGGTCCCCGCGCCGTAGGTATTGGGACGGAGAAAGATGTCTCCCGTGGCGTCGAGGGCGTCCACAATGCGGTCGGGAATCCCGCCCACCACCTTGCGCGGCCGGTCGCCCGGGGTAAAAAAGCCATAAAAGGTGTCCAGCATCTGGGTGGAGGTGCCACCCAGGAAGCCGTAGCGCTCGATGAGGGTCACCGAGTAGGGTCCCTCTGCGGCGGCAAGCGCCGCCACACAACCCGCCGATCCCCCGCCAATCACCAGGATGTCGGTTTCGGCCCGGACCGGGATGCGGTTATAGTTCAGGATATCAGGATACATGGCTTTCGGGATGCTGGTACAACTTGGCCAGTCGGCGAGCGTGCTCGTCGTAGGCGGCTTCGAAGAGGGCGGCCGAGCGCTCGGCCCCGACGACGGCGGCCCCGGTGAGAACTTTAGGTGGCTGCCCCGCCTCGGTGAGCAGGCGCGCGACCTCTGCCTTGAGGCAGTTGATCAGCATGGCCCCACCAACGGTGGAACCGGGGGCCACAGGGGTTTCCAACCCCGGAATCTGTACGATGGCGTCCCCGGCGGGGGCGCCGGTGTCCAGGGTGAGGTCGGCAAAATCGTAGAGTTTTTTGCCATCAGCGCGCTTGCTCGCACTCGCCCGGGAATGCACCAGGGTGGAGAGGGCCACCACCTTGACGCCCTGCACCTGGAAATGCTCGGCCATCTCGACCGGCACCAGATTGGTGCCGCTGGAGGAAATGATAAGGGCACTGTCCTCGGGACTAAGCACAAAGTTGCGCAGGATGCGTGCCGCCAGACCGGGCACATTCTCCAGAAACATAGCCTGTCGCTGTCCATTGGCCCCCACCACCAGATTGTGGAAGGTGAGGGACAGCTCTACGATGGGATTGAAGCCGGGAAAGGAGCCGTAGCGGGGCCACATTTCCTCGACCATGATGCGGCTATGGCCTGAGCCAAAGACATGGACCACACGCCCGGCCAGGATAGACTCCGCAAACCAGGCGGCGGCCCGGTTGATGGCTTCGGCCTGGCTGGATACGGTTTCGAGCATCTGTGCGCAGGCGGCAAGGTATTGTTGGGTGGGGGTCATGGAGGTGAGGGATGTCAGAGGTCAGAAGTCGGAGGTCAGAGAAGAGACCGTAGGGGCGTACCGCAGTACGCCCCCAGGGCTTACCCAGGGCTCTGGGCAAAGAGTGCCGCCCCCACGGCCCCGGCAAAGGGGCCGAGTTGGGCTGGCAGAACCGGCGTTTTCAGGCCACCGGGCCGCCATTCGTAGTCATCGAGAAAGGCCTGTAAGGGCTGAAACAAGGCTGGACCGGCCTGGGCGATGCCGCCTGCGAGCAGGATGGCCTCTGGGGCAAAGGCATTCATGAGGCCGGCAAGGGCACTGGCCAGCAGGCGCACCGATTCCAGCCAGACCTGGCTGGCGCGGGGATCGCCCGCCTCATAGGCGGCCACCAACTCCCGGGTGGAGGTGTAGCGACCCCGGCTACGCTGGCTGAGCGTCGCCTCGCCGATGGCCATTTCCAGGCTGCCGGGGGTGCCGGTGATGCTCCGGTCAGGCAGTCCACTCACCGGCTGATGGCCCAGGTGGCCGGCCCGGTTGTGCCAGCCCTGGTATAGCTGTCCGTTGAGGAGCAGGCCGCCCCCCACCCCGGTACCCAGGGTGAGGAGAATCAGGTGTTGAAAACCCTGACCGGCGCCTACCTGGCTTTCGGCCAGCAGGGCCGCATGGGCGTCGTTGAGCACACGGGTAGCGGGCAATCCCAGGTAATCGGCCCAGTCCAGGCCCTCCAGACCTTGCAGCCGGCCGGGCATATAGGCAATGGCGCGGTTGTCAGGGGCAGCGAGGCCCGGGGCAGAGAGGCCGACCCGGTCCACGGGGATGCCGGTAGTCGCCCGCAGGCGACCCAGTAGCTCGCGCACGTTTTCCTGCCAGCCCGGACCATCTTCGGTAGGGAGGCTGTCCCGGCGCAGGATGCGGTTTTGGGTGTCGAGGATGACGCCCTTGACCTGGGTACCTCCCAGGTCGAGGCCAATGCTGGAGGCGGCTGGATTCATGATTCGGGAGGTATTTGGCCCTCGCTCACCGTCCAGCCGCCATCGATGGCGATGACCTGACCGGTGGTGAAGCGGGAAGCATCAGACATAAAGTAGGTGGCGAGGCCGGTGAGGTCCTCGGGCTGCCCGATGCGCCCGCCGTCGAGGGGCTGCTTGGTCCGCACAAAGGCTTGGATCGTCGGGTCCTGCGCCGCTCGCTGCGCCATGGGGGTCTCGATGAGCCCCGGGGCCAGCACATTGACGCGGATACCGGCCGGGGCATAGCTCGCCGCGATGGCGCGGCTGAAGCCGATCAGCGCCGCCTTGGCGGCGGCGTAGGCATGGGTGGTGAAGTAGGTTGGCGAAGGCGAATAGGCCAGCACCGAGCCGGTATTCAGGATGCTGCCGGTCTGCTTGTTGGCCAGGAAATGCCGTACCGCGGCCTGATTGGACAGCATCACGGAGGTGAGGTTGAGGTCGAGGGTGTAGGCCCAGCCCTCGGGGGTGAGTTCGTGCAGGGGACCATCCCCGGCCCGGCGGCCGCTGCCGCCAGCAACATGATAGAGGCCGTCCATGCGGCCGAAGCGCGCCATCGCCTCGGCGATGGCACGGGGGGCCGTCTCCGGGGCGCGGGCGTCGCCCGCAAAGGCGTACAGCCGCGCGCCCAGTTCAGCCTGTATGGCTTTGGCTTCGGCCTCTGTCCGGCCCACAGCTACGACCTGTGCTCCGGCGGCGAGGAAGGCGGCACTCGCTGCCCGGCCGATGCCGGTCGTGCCGCCGATGATCACGATCACTTTTTCGTCGAGCATATCAGCTGTTTCCAGTGGTCCGCTGAATGACTTCCCCGGTGGTTTTATGC
>RFHL01001016.1 GCA_003696875.1 Bacteroidota bacterium
ACCAGATGCGTCGCCGCCAGGTGGCTGCCTACGCCCAGAAGAATGGCCTGGACCCGCGACGCACCGTCGCCCTCAAGGTCGCCGGCACCAACGCCCGTAGCTACCGGGTCGTCCGCTAAAAGACATTTTTTCTTATCCCCCTGTGCCCCTTTCAGCTTTCTGAAAGGGGTTTTTGCTTTATTTGGTCCCCCCGCAGCAGGTCTGGCTACCAGCACTCAACACTTTCGCCCGTATTCCGTTTAGGAAGATCATTTCTCCCCTGTGACCCATCCCTATGCTCCGCACTTTCTGGCAACGTCTTTCTCAGCACGAGTGGCTCCAGTTCGCCCTGAAACTCATCCTGCTTGGGGTCCTGATCTTCATTCAGGTTCGCTATCCGGATCAGCCCACCCTGGCCCACATCCCCGCCCGCTATCTGCAAGCCCTCCTGTTTTTCGGCACGGCCCAGCTTGTCATCAGTTTTACCCGCGGCATCATGGTGGTGCTGTACCGGCGTCGCAAGCAGCTCGCCCGGGGGGAAAAGGAAAATTTTATCCTGGGCATCGGGCAGATTTCCGGGATTGCTTCCTTTATCGTCTTTGTCATTGCGGTGCTGATGGTTTTCAATATCAACATCCGGGAGGCCCTCACCGCCATCTCCATCGTCGCGGCGGCCATCGCCATCCTCACCAAGGACTACGTGACCAACATGGTCAACGGGATGATCATCCTCTTCAGCGATCAGATGGGCATCGGCGATCAGATCGAGATCAATGACCAAAAAGGCCGTATCGCCGACATCACCCTTCTCAACGTGCAGATCGTCAACCAGGATGAAGACCTCATCTTCATTCCCAACACCACCGTGATGACCAGCGAGGTCATCAACTACACCCGGCGGCCCGTCAAGAAGGTCAGCATTGACTTTGAGATGAGCTACCAGGCCCTGGGACAGGTCGAGACCCTGGAGCGCTACCTGCAGGCAGGCATTGAGGATTATCAGGCCCACATCAAGCCCCAAAGCCCCACCCTCAAGGTGGTAGAGGTCCGCAAGGACGCCGTCGCCTTCAAGTTTCAGTACATCCTGCAGGATGAGGCGCCCTGGGACCTGGAACGGGAAATCCGGCGGCAGACCGTCCGTCTCGTGATCCGCTACCAGGGCCAGTTGCTCGCCGGCAATACCCCGCCGGCAGCCTGAGCCCAGGGCAGACCTCAGCCCTGCTGCCGGAGCAGGTCTTCATTCCAATCCTTGGCCTCGGGCAGCAGGACCTGTACCCGCTCCGCCAGCCCGCGCAGGCGCAGGAGTTCGGCGCAAGCCTGGGCCAGGGCAACCGCCTCACCGGGCAGCAGCACCTCCAGAGCCGCCCCTCCCGCCGTCTCGACCACCCTTCCCCCTGGCCAGAAGGCCCGGGCCGCATCCA
>RFHL01001017.1 GCA_003696875.1 Bacteroidota bacterium
GGCAAACTACGCTCGACATCCCTCAGAAAATCCGTCCAGTAGTCCTTGCTCTCAGGAATGGGGCGTCCGTCGAAACCGCGCAGGGCCGGAATCACCGGCCTTATATCCGGATACCACTGGCCCAGGTGGGCCAGCAGGGGCTCGAAGCGGGTTCGGCTGCCACCATTGCCATGCAGAATGAGGACGTGGGTCATGGAAATAGAAACCGTCAGCCTTGCGGACTTGTTTCTCCCATCCGTCAATTTGGGGGTTCATTCAGCGACCAGTCGTAGGCAAGGTACTCGATAGCGGTCTCTGACGTGATCTCCACCGGCGCGTAGCGGTTCAAATAATCTCGCAGGCTTCCCTCCCGGGTAAAATCACCCCGAAACCAGAGAAAGATCTGGCTGATCTCAGCATGGTCACGGGTAATCCGGTTGCGCCGGGGGTCGGCCAGAAAAGCCCGGGCCTGCGCCTCCAACTGAGCCTCCAGGCGAGTGGAAGTATAGGCCTCCCGCCGCAGGGACGGGCAGGAGTAGGAAGCGCAATTGAGCGCAAAGTGGATGCGCGGCTCCTCAAAACGTGCCCGGAGGATGTCATGTTCAATTTGACCCAGGCTCATGGCTTGGCCTCCGATCTCAAACCAGTCCGCATCCCAAATGGTGGCCACATAGCGTAGGGTATGCAGCTCGTTGATGCTCTCCAGAGGGTAGTGCCGCAGGATCAGCAGCACGGTATAGGCGTTGTAGGCATTGAGCCAATAGGCGATCTGCTCCGCGGCGGCGGCATCGGCCGCCGGTGGGCGGGCAGAAAGCCCATCCAGGTAGGTGAGTAAGGCGGTGGTATCCTTTTGCCAGCGCGCATAGTCTAGCCAGCCCGCCGTATCGACATAGGTACGCACCAGGCTATCCCAGGTAGCATGGGAGGCGGGTAGCGTCCCGGCGGGGCCTTGGGGAACCGGGGCCCGGGACTGGCAAGCCAGAATCCATAGCCAGAGAAGGGGGATGAACCATCGCATCATGGCACAAAGATAGGAAAGCCCAGTCATCCCGTCGTCAGACGGGCGACAGGGGGCGCTTTCTCACCTCGTATTAGCCGGCAAACATGGCCCAGCCGCCGGTCGGCGGCAGGTGGATAGAGCCAGTCACCACGTCGTGCTTGGCTCCGGTCACAGAGGCCAGGGTGGTGGGACGGCCCTGCAGGGTGCGCAGCCCTAAAAAGGCAAAGACGATGGCTTCCTTGAAATCCACCCAGCCCTCGGGGACATCTTCGACAATGCGAATGCCCTCAGGGGCAAGCTCGGCGGCAATTTGTGACATCAGGAAGCGATGATAGCGTCCACCGCCGGTGACGAGCATCGGCTCGTCGCGAGCCCCGACCTGCCGCACGGCCGCGCCGATCTGCCGGGCGGCGTGCACAGAAAAGGTGTGCAACAGGTCGGCCGTGGTGCCGGTCCAGTCGTCCAGGATAGGGAGGACTTCGCCCTGCACCCACTCCCAACCCAGCGACTTGGGCGGTGGCTTGTGGTAATAGGACAGAGCATTCAGGGCCGAGAGCAGCTCGGGTGCCAGGCGGCCACTCGCCGCCAGGGCCCCATCCCGGTCAAAGTCCTGGCCCTCCTTTCCATCTACCTGATGCCGGTAAACGTGATTGAGGACGATGTTACAAGGCGAAATGTCAAAGGCGGTGGCCCCGTAGGTCAAGTTGCTGAAACCACCAAGATTGAGGAATAGGCGATAGTCGGGGAACAGGTGTTGCTCTCCCAGGGTGATGAGGGGGGCTCCCTGCCCGCCCAGGGCTAGATCCTTGTTGCGAAAATTACTCACCAGCGGGCAGGGCAGGTAGCTTGCCACGGTCTCACCGTCGCCAATCTGGGCCGTAAAATTCCTGTCCGGCTGGTGAAAGATGGTCTGACCGTGAATCGCCACGAAATCAGGCTTCAAGCTATGCCGGTCGATGAAACCTCGGATGGCTTCTCCGAAATAGTGCCCCAGGTAAACGTGGGTTTTGGCAAAAATTTCCCCTGATTGCTCCTCCAGATAGAGTAGGCGGCCTTTCCAACGCGGGTCAAAGGGAATACTCTCCGCCTGATCCAGGGTAAACTGATACTGATCACCTTCCCAGGTGAAGGTGCAGCAGACCAGGTCGAGTCCATCCATGGACGTGCCTGACATGAGCCCGATTCCTTGACGGCTTGGCATAGCACTAGATTCGAGAGACGAAACGGATCGCAGACCTAAACCTACGCTTTTTCCGGGACAGAATACATGCAAAAACACCGGCCCTAATGGGCCAGTGTGCAGATATAGTCAGGCAAACGGCCGGCCTCAGCTTTAGGGGCTGACAAAATTCACACTTACATTCGCGTAAAAGGGGTTGCCAAGGCGATTCAGCATCGCGAAGGGTTGGTCTCCGAAAAAGCCCCGGAAAAACTCCTGCCCCTCGGGCAAAGCATCTGCATCGAAGCTCCAGTTGATGCGGTAACCGGCCTGGGCCGACAGCCAGATAAAGCCAACCAGTTGCCGCTGCCACATCAGGCGCCAGCGCATTTCTCCCCGGCGGATTTCCAGGCTCTGATCGTTCAGCCCTTCGGAGACGCTGTTGATGCGATAGCTTTGGCCCTCCAGTTCGTAGCCAAACATCAGCAGGCTGCGGGCATTGAAGGTGCGACGAACGTGCGCCCGGGCCGGAAAAAGAATTTCCGTCCCCCACTTGCGGTTGGTGCTCGTCCAGTTGTACAGGACAACGGGGATGTAATTGAGCTCCCCCACCCGGTAGGTACGGGCCAGGCCCACCCCCCATTGCAGGTTGTCGTTGGGGCGCCAGCCAAAGAGAGCTGCCGCGGAATAGCGCAGGTAGCTCAGCGACTGAAAGTCGCCGAAGGTATAGTCACCATTCAGGTCGGCGCTTCCCTGAAACAGCAGGAAGTGCTTTTCATTGAGTGGCTTAAAGATGGTCGTATTCAACCCCATGGTGCGCAGGCCGTTTTCGGCAATCGCCTGGGCCACGGGATTTTCCAAATCGTCGGCATTCTCAAATTGGTAGCGCACATCCCAGATGTTGGCCCCCAACTGGATGATGACATCATTACGCGACAGCACCGGCACATTGGCGGTCAGGCGCAGACCGTGGGTCAGGTTTACGTTGGCCGCTTCCTCCTCGACCGCATCCCCAGGCTGGTAGGTCCCAATAGGCGAAAAAGCCGCCGAGTAAGGGCCCTGCAGGTCCCAGCCCAACGAGATAAACTGGGCCGGACTGAGCCCGGTGATCTTGGAACTACAGAAGCGCTTGGTCCCTTCGTCGGCAAAGCCGAGATCGTCATACATGCTCCAGTCTTCTTCCTCCCACGAGGTGGTATCTTCCTGAGCCAGCGCTACAGGCATCCCGACAAGGAGCAGCATCGCACTGGCGAGCCATACATACTTGTTCATAGCGAGTGGGTTTTGCGTATCAGGAGCGAGGCTTCAGGGCCAGACGCTTCCAGACATCGGTACGACCAAAGGTTTGAACGCCGATATAGCCCCTGATATCCAGGGTATTATCGTCTTTCATCTTGATGATACAGCTATAGGTGCTGCCATTTTCGGGATCGTAGATGGTCCCTTCGGTCCATTGGCCCTCATCCGAGTATACAAAGTCCTTGAGGATGCGGTATCCGCGCAGCGGGGTGCTCCGCAGGCTTTCGTCGGGGTTGTTCTTGTCGAGTTTGGGCTTGCCCGTTTCGGGATCATTGGGCTCCTTCAGCCACACGATGCGGCCATAGTACTTGTTGCCGATCTTATCGATCTTGACCCGGGCTTTGCCGTGGCTGGGCTCCCAGACACCGATGAGACGGTCCCCATCATTTTGGGCGGTGAGGGAAGGGGCGAAAGCCAGCATGAACAGCAGGCCGAAGAGAATACGAAGCGTACGCATAGGAGTAAAAGGTTTGGCGGTGGTGCCAGGACGCGGCTTTTCCAAACGGATAGGGCCGGGCGCCAACCGTAGCGGGTGAGATAAGGAGTGGGAGAAGGTGGTGTGGCAGGAAACGGGGCCAGCCCGTCAGCTGTTTATTTGCTTGCGGAAAGCTCAAACGTCAAGTCGGCGCCAATGGCCAGATCGGTCGCCAAATCGCCAGCGAGGTTGGCATCGAGTACCAGGAAAAAGGTGCCTTCCTGAAAATAGGGCAGCAGCTCGGCCTCGGCTGCGGGCTGCAAGCTCACGTCGGTCTGTCCCTGCGGGACAGGGTTCAGGACGGCAATCTGCTGCATCTCGGTGGCATCGCCCACCGCCTGCAGAGACATTTCCTCACACAGATCAAATGTGAGGGTGTCGGCTATGTGCAAGGATACCGCCGTGAGGCGAGCGCCAGTCAGGGTCTGGTACCCCTTGGTCTCCAGAAAAGACTGGACCTCAGGGGCAACCTCAATCTGGGCCATATTGGCCCCGGAGAAGAGCGGGCCCATCATCACAAACTCCTGGTTTTCAAGAGAGAATGAGATCTGGTCGCTGGGGGCCTGACAGGCCGCCAACAGGGCGATCAAGCTTACAAGAACAAGGCTATGGAGTCGCATAATAATAGTAATCGCAAATTGGGGTGCAATATAATTAAATTTAATAGCAAAACTATGTGCCTGAAAATTTTTCCCTCCCTGATCAGCCCCCCATTTGCCGGGGCTTCATCCAAAGGCTAGGCTCAACAGATCAAACTTTTTGTATATTTATCCCCATCTCTCCGCTCACACTTTTTCCTTCCCACAGACATCCTTATCCTGGAAGACCGGGAGCCCTTTCGCACACCCTATCTCCTTATGTCTTCCCCTTCTCCCAAACCTGCCCCCAACCCCTGGAAAAACCTCCGCTACGATGCCCCGGCCGGCGTGGTTGTCTTTCTGGTGGCGTTGCCTCTCTGCCTGGGCATCGCCCCTCTATTTTCCGGCATTTTGGCCGGGATCATCGGCGGGCTGGTCATTCCGCTGATCAGCAAATCTCCCCTGAGCGTGAGCGGCCCGGCGGCGGGCCTCATTGCGATTGTGATTACCGGCATCGACCGGGCGGGGTCCTTCGATGCCTTTTTGGTGGCGGTGATGCTGGGCGGGGTTCTGCAGCTGATTTGGGGCCTGCTCAAGGCGGGCACGATCGCGTATTTCTTCCCTTCCTCAGTCATCAAAGGCATGCCTGGCTGCGATCGGTCTGATCCTGATCCGCAAGCAGCTTCCCCACGCCTTTGGGGTAGGCCGTAGACCTGGAATTTCACATTCTGGATACCCTCCCGGTGCTGCGGGAGATCATCGTCGAGGGGCATTTTGAAACGGGAGCCATCGTCATCAGCCTGGTTAGCCTGGGGATTCTCATCCTCTGGCAAAATACCCGGCTCAAGGAATGCAACTGCCTGCCCGGGGCCCTGGTGGTGGTGATCATGGGTGTGCTGCTGAACGATCTCTTCAGCTACTGGCATCCGGACTGGGTGCTTTCCGGGGGAGAAAATGGCCATCTGGTCCACCTGCCTGAAAGCATTGTGGCTGGAGGCTTCCAGGGTTTTCTGGGTGAACTGCGCCTGCCCGACTGGCCGGCCTTTCTGGATCCGGAGATCTACATCATCGCGCTGACCATCGGGCTCGTGGCCAGCGTAGAAACGCTGCTGAGTGTCGAGGTGGTGGACAAGCTGGACCCACACAAGCGCAGTACGCCCCTCAACCTGGAGCTCCTCGCTCAGGGTGCCGCCAATGTTCTGGCCGGGCTGCTAGGGGCTCTGCCGATCACGGCCGTGATCGTGCGCTCCTCCGCCAATGTGAACGCGGGCGGCCAAACCCGCATGTCAGCCTTCATCCACGGCGTGCTCCTCTTCCTGGCAGTCGCTTTTATGGCCGGCATCCTCAACCTGATACCGCTGGCGTCTCTGGCCGCCATCTTGTTGATGGTGGGCTACAAGCTGGCCCGCCCCGCCCTCTTCCGGCTGATGTATGCCGGCGGCTGGAATCCGTTCGTCCCCTTTGTGGTAACCATCTTGGCGGTCCTCATCACCGACCTTCTGACAGGTATCGCCATCGGTACTGCGGTAGGGATTTTCTATACCATCCGGGCCAATTTTCGTCGCTCCATACAGGTAGAGCGGGAGGGCGAGGCCTATCTCGTCCGGCTCAACAAAGACGTCAGTTTTCTCAACAAAGCCATCCTCAGTGAGGCCCTGAATCAAATCCCCCAGGGAAGCCGGGTGATCATCTACGGATCGCGGGCCGACTTTATTGACCTGGACATCCAGGAGATTATCCGGGAGTTTCAGGTGCGGGCTTACAAAAACGACATGGAGCTGGAGGTGCGGGGCGTACAACCTGCCGACGCGCGAGGGTGATACGCCCTTACATGCCCTCCCAGCGGAGGACGACTTCGTCCTCCAGCGGCTCGGCGACAGGCACAAAGCCCAAACCGCCAAAGAAGGCCGCTGCGGCGGCATTTTCGGCAGCGTGACTGGTACGGATCTCCCGGCAGCTGTGCTGCCGCTGTAGCAGCGCGATCAGTTGCCGTACAGCCGACTGGCCAATGCCCTTCCCCTGGTGGGCATGGTCAACCAGGACACGATTGATCCAGCAGATCTGGCCAAAGGTACCGTACATGATGAAGCCCACCATGTGGCCTCCTGCCCGGATGCCGTAGGGGGTGAGCTGTTCAAAGCGGGACTGGGCCAGGGAATACAGTACCGAAGGCACAAAAGCCTCTTGCTCCGGGCTCAGCCGCAGGTCCAGGCAAAGCTCCCAATTGTAGCGGTCCAGCGCTTCCAGATGAATGTCTTCGATCGGCATGGAGCAAAGGTATAGCAGGATGGGCAAGAATGCGAAAAGGGAATAGATTCTCTATCTTTTCCTTACCTGCTTCATTCATCTGCATCCCCTCTATATGACACGCCTCCTTCCCTACCTGACTCCGATACTCCTGGCCGTGCTCCTGCCCGCCTGCCGTCCGGACCCACCCGCAGCCCGGCCCAACATTCTGATTGCCATCAGCGATGATCAGAGCTGGCCTCACGCGGGCGCCTACGGCGCCCGCTTTGTGACCACGCCCCACTTTGACCGGGTCGCCAGAGAAGGCATTCTCTTCACCGGGGCCTTCGCCCCTTCGCCCGGCTGTGCCCCTTCCCGTTCGGCCCTCGTCACGGGCCGCTATCCCTGGCAAAATGCCCATGCGGGCAACCACGCCAGCCTCTGGCCACAGGCCTATCAGACCTTTCCGGACTGGCTGACGGCTGCCGGCTATCACGTCGGGTTCACGGGCAAGGGCGTCGCCCCCTTCCAGTGGGCCATGGGGGGAAGAGAAACCAACCCTGCCGGGCCGGAGTACAACCTGCACAAGCTGGAGCCGCCTTTCGACCATATCTCCCGCATCGACTACGCCGCCAATTTTCGGGATTTTCTGGCGCAACGATCACCAGGGCAGCCGTTCTGTTTCTGGTATGGGGCTACCGAGCCGCACCGGGCCTATGATGCGCGCGCAGGCGCGCAGGCAGGCAAAGACCCCGCCGGGGTGACGATACCCCCTTTCCTGCCTGACTTGGATACGGTCCGGGAAGATCTGCTCCGCTATGCCACGGAGATCGAGTGGTTTGACCGGCACCTGGGCGACATGCTCGCCGCCCTGGAGGCGGCCGGGGAACTGGATAACACCCTCATCATCGTCACCTCTGACAATGGCATGCCTTTTCCTGCCGCCAAGGCCAATGGCTATGAATACGGCATACACGTCCCCCTGGCCATCCGCTGGGGAGCCGAGATCGCACCACAGCGGCAGGTAGATGATTTGGTGAGCTTTGTCGACATCGCGCCTACCCTGCTGGAACTGGCCGGGATCGCCCCGGCCAAGACCGGTGGCTTGCCCATAACCGGCCGTTCCCTGACCGATTTGTTCTATTCCCAAGAAAACGGCTGGCTACGGGCCGGCCCGCAGGCGGTCTACGCCAGCCGGGAGCGCCACTCGTCCTCTCGCTGGGCCAATCTGGGCTATCCCCAACGCATGCTGCGTACCCCGCGCTGGCTGTACATTCGCAACTATCATCCCGAGCGATGGCCGGCGGGGGCTCCATTACAGCTACTCGACGACGGCCAGCCTGGTCACGGCTTTACCGATGTGGACTGGGGCGGTACCGACTCATATTTCATCTATCATCAGGCAGACTCGGCGATGGCCCCCTACATCGCTCAGGCTTTTGGCAAGCGCCCCGCTGAGCAACTCTTTGATGTGCGGGCTGATCCAGGCTGCCGGCAAAACCGGAGCGGCGACCCGGCCCTGGCCGATACGCTTGCCACCCTCCGGCAACAGATGACCACGTTTCTACAGGAAACGGAAGACCCCCGGGAGGTGGGGCCGGACCCCGATCTCTTTGAAACCTTCCCCCGGTACTCGCCGATCCGGCGCTTTCCGGAGCCCGACTGGGTCGACGGGGTCGACAGCGCCTGGCTGGCCCAGCTCCTGCCCCGGATCGGGCAGGACGAGCGCCCCCTCCAGCAGCCTCAGGCTGCGGGGCCGGACTTTCTGCGTACCTCCCGCTGGCTGGTCCAGCGGCAGGGGCAGCAGTGGGTGCTCTTTGACCTGCAGACAGATCCCGAGCGCAAAACCGATGTGAGCGACCGCTACCCACACACCCGCAGCCAGCTGCTACGCTGGCATGACCGATTGCATTAGCTTCCTCTCGGACATCCCTGAAATCTACAGATGTCTCCCGGCTGACAGGCATCTGTTCCATTCCTGTCCTATTTTGCGGAAAAACGACACCATTCCCATGGCTGACTTTGTGCCCTTCCAGCGGGAGACCTATGATCCCGCAGAAATGACCGCCCGTACTGAGGCCCACTACCAGTGGATGAATCAGCGCCGCAGCCTGCGGCAGTTTAGTGACCGCCCAGTCCCCCGGGCGGTGATTGAGCACCTGATCCTGACTGCCTCGACGGCCCCTTCCGGAGCCAACAAGCAACCTTGGACCTTTTGTGCGGTGGGTGACCCAACGCTCAAAAAGCGCATCCGCGAAGCCGCCGAGGAAGAAGAATATCGCAATTACCACGGGCGCATGTCCGAGACTTGGCTGGAGGATTTACAGCATCTTGGCACCGACTGGCAGAAGCCCTTCCTCGAAATCGCCCCCTGGCTGGTGATCGTCTTCCGGCGGATCTACGAATGGGAAGAAGGACAAAAAAGGAATAATTATTACGTCAATGAATCGACAGGTCTTGCTTGCGGCTTTTTCCTGCAGGCCGTGCACCAGGCTGGGCTGGTGGCCCTCACCCACACCCCCAGCCCCATGAATTTCCTTGCCCGCCTGCTAGACCGCCCCGATAACGAAAGACCCTTTCTTCTTATCCCCGTAGGCTATCCCGCGTCAGACGCCCAGGTCCCCAACATTGGGCGTAAACCCCTGGAAGCAGTCGCGCAGTTTTACGAGGCTCCCTAACTTCAGAGCAGGCGAAACCCGAAAAAAATCGCTACAAACTGGGATTTCCTTACAGCCTGGGCCGGTTTTTGCATAGAAAAGGAATCGATGATTTTGTATCTTCTTCGCAAATCGCGAAGCCCGTTCCATGCGAAAACACAATGGTATGCGCCCGCAGGATGTACTCATCCTGCTCAAGATGGTCACGCTCGGCGAACAGCCCTGGCGATACAGCGATATCGCCGAAGCGCTTCACATCAGTCAATCCGAAGTGGCCGAAGGGCTCCACCGCAGCTTACAAGCCCGGCTGGTGGATGCGTCTAAGCGGAAGGTATTTCGTGCCTCCCTGCTGGAGTTTTTGGTCCACGGCCTCAAGTATGTATTTCCGGCCCAGCCTGGTGCCCTGACTCGGGGCATTCCCACCGCACATTCCGCCCCTCCGCTGCAACAACGGATTGTATCAGGGGATGAAGCCTACGTCTGGCCCTGCTCTCGCGGTACACTCCGCGGTCAGGCGATCCCTCCCCTGTATCCCAAGGTCAGCGAGGCCATCGCCGACGATCCCGACCTGTACGAACTGCTCACCCTGC
This sequence comes from Bacteroidota bacterium, assembly GCA_003696875.1. Taxonomy (GTDB): domain Bacteria; phylum Bacteroidota; class Bacteroidia; order J057; family J057; genus RFHL01. The sequence continues at coordinate 9,964 of RFHL01001017.1, forward strand.
TCGACGCCATCCGGGTCGGCAGGGCTCGGGAATATAAACTGGCGGTCAGCATTCTTACCGAACGCATCAAAGGTCCCATCCATGCCTAGCAAACATCTCACCATGCTCGCCCGGGTGGCAGAGGGCTTTGGGCCCCTGATCAGCAAGATAGTCTTTGTCGGGGGAGCAGTCATGGACCTGTACGTCACCGATGGTACCGCACCGGAGAGCCGCCCTACCGAAGACATTGATTGTCTGCTCAATCCTCGCTCGGCCTTTGACCTGTACCAGTGGGAGCAGGAACTGGAAGCCTGCGGCTTTACGCGAAACCCGGCGGGAGGTCCCGCCGCCTGGCACTATGAAGACATTCGGGTGCTCATTGCTCCCCCCAAGAGCCCGCTCCTGGGCTACGCCAACCGGTGGTATGAAGAGGCCGTCTTTCACGCGCATTTCCACCAACTACCCAGCGGCCCCCGGATTCGGATCTTTGAACCCGCCTACTTCGTTGCCGCTAAGCTGGAGGCTCTCCTCCAGCGAGGGGGGCAGGAC
>RFHL01001018.1 GCA_003696875.1 Bacteroidota bacterium
CAAAAACCATCGCGCACTTCGAGCACTTTTACGCCCAGAAAGCGATGGACCGGAACGGCTTGTTCCCAGAACTGGGCAGCTTTTTCGGGGGGGAGAAGCATAGGAGAGATATTTAGATTCGAGAGGCGGGAATTGACCTCAATTATCCTCTGGAAAGTAGGTTTTAGGGCCGTGCCAGCAGCCAATCCCTGAGGGCGGCGACATCGGCGGGCAAGGGGGTGGCGACTTTTTCCCGCTCGGCGAGGGCGGCGAGTTGGGGTGGCATGGGGACCGATTGCCCGGTCTCGGCTTCTACCACCTCGGGAAACTTGGCGGGATGGGCCGTCTCCAGGATGATCCCGGCGGCATCGGGATGCTGGACCTGATAGTCTCGCAGGGCGAGGTAGCCCACCGCCCCGTGCGGGTCGATCTGGTAGCCGTAGCGTTCGAATACTTCGCGAATACCGGCGCGGGTCTGCAGATCGGTATAGCGGGCACCATATATCTGGGCCTGCATGGCCGGATGGCTGCCCCCAAATAGGGCCAGCATACGGGCAAAATTAGAGGGATTGCCCACATCCATGGCGTTGGAGAGGGTGGGCACGGAGGGACGAGGGTGAAATGAAGCCGTCTCCAGGTATTCGGGCACCACGTCATTGACATTGGTGGCGGCGATGAAGTGCTGCACCGGCAGGCCCAGCCGGTGGGCAAGCAGCCCGGCGGTGAGGTTGCCAAAGTTGCCGCTCGGCACGCAAAATACCGGCGGTTGGGCGCCATCCCACTGCTGATAGGCCCGGAAGTAATAGAAGGCCTGTGGGATGAGCCGGGCGATGTTGATCGAATTGGCGGAGCTGAGGCGGCACTGCTGCGCCAACTCCCGGTCGCTGAAGGCCGCCTTGACCATGCGCTGGCAGTCATCGAAGGTCCCATCAATCTCCAGGGCGGTGATGTTGTGCCCCAGGGTGGTGAGCTGCTTTTCTTGCAGCGGGCTCACCTTGCCTTGAGGGTAAAGAATGACCACCTCGATGCCGGGGGTTTGGTAGAATCCCGCGGCGACCGCGCCGCCCGTGTCGCCAGAGGTGGCGACGAGGATGGTCAGGGCCTGGTCTTCGCCCCGGTTGAGCCAGCCCATGAGCCCCGCCATAAAGCGGGCCCCAAAATCTTTGAAGGCCAGGGTAGGGCCGTGGAAGAGCTCCAGGACCTGACGCTGGTCATCGAGCTTGTGCAAGGGCGCGTCAAAGTCAATAGCCCGGTGGACGATCTTCCTGAGATCGGTCGCGGGGAGGCTATCGCCGAGTAACTGCAGGGCCACTTCCGTGGCGAGCTCGGGAAAGGACAGATCCGGCAGGCGATCGAAGAAGGTCGCCGGCAAGGGCCGAAGGGTTTCCGGCAGATAGAGCCCTCCACCCGGGGCGAGGCCCTCCAGGACCGCCCGGCGCAGGTCTACGCGGAGGTGGGGATCAGCCGTGCTGTAAAAATGCATGTATTCGGGTCAAAAAGCCCATCGAAAAAGGTGGCGAGTAGCGGCCGCCAAGTTAGGGCTTTTTGGTGGATTGACCTCAGGCCAAACGGGCTTTGCGGCGGCGACGGCGCCAGGCTTGCAAGCCCCAACGCCCCCATCGCACCCCCGTAATGGCAAGGCCAATCAGAATACCCAATCCCCCCAGGATGCCAAGAACCATCATAAGTCCCTCTATGGCGACGCCTAGATAAAGGAGAAAGATGATCCCCACAAACCCCAGGCCTGCCAGGATTCGATATTTTCCCCGAAATCCCATGGCCGTAACCCCAAAAATCGCTGCCGCGGCGAAGGCAAAGCCCAAAGAGATCAAGCCGCCACCGCCAAAAAACACAAGCGCAGCCAGGGCCTCCAGCCCCGAGCAAGTGAGATGACAGGCTAAGCCAGCCGTCAAAAACATCAGCAACAGGGCAACGAAGGAAACCATAATAAATGAAAAAATAGCCCCTCCCTTCGTAGGTTCAGGCTCTACTAGCGGTTGCATGCTTTCCCGCAAAGGGCTTAGCGGCTGTAGAAACCTCTTGGCCAGGGGCGGCAAGGGGGACACATACAGGGGCTCCCGGGCCGCGACTTCATAGATGTAGGTAGGCTCTGCGGGCGCCACTCCTTCTTCCATAGGCAATCGCCCCATCAGAAAAAAGGCGGCGGTCCCCAATACGTACAGCGCCACCAACCAGTACCGAAGGGGTCTGTGCCATGTGTGGGGCTCTGCGCTTCGCTTGATATGCAGGCGGTGCAGGCTCCCCAGCCCATACACGATGGCTGTTATCGAAAAAAGGCCTGCCACCCAGGGCTCCCAATGGTAGAGCGGGGGGCAAAGCAGACCAAGCAGCAAGCCCATCCAGGCCAGGGATACGGTCATCAGAATGACCAGGACAGTAGCGGTACGGGGGTGGGTTTTCGCCCAAAGGGATAGTGGATGCATAGCAAGCGGTTTCTCAGGCGACGTGTAGCCGGGGCGAGATTCCTCGCCGGGGGAAAAGATGGTGGTGTAGCGCTAGCAGCCCGACACAATAAAGCCTTCCTAAGGATTTCGCACCCTTAGGAAGGCTGTTCCCCTGTTGAAGTCCCCTACTTGATCCGCTGGGCGCCCAGGGTATTGATGGTGGAAATGAAGCGCTCCGCGCCGATGCCACTGCGCTGGAAGGCGTACTGCATGGCGATGCCAACCTTGAACGCAGTATCATCGCCCTGACATAGGGCAAATACCGCCGGTCCGGCCCCGGAGATGCTACACCCGAGCGCACCGGCATTGAGGGCGGCTTGTTTGACCTCGTAGAAACCCGGGATGAGGGCTGAGCGGTAGGGCTCGGCGATGACGTCCTGCAGCGAGCGCCCGATCAGGCCGTAGTCGGCCTGGGTCAGGCCGGCGACCATCCCCCCCAGGTTGCCCCACTGGGTGACGGCGTCCTTCATGGGGATTTCTTTGCGCAGGATCGCACGGGCTTCGGTGGTGAGGATCTCCAGTTCGGGCAGTACCACGGCGGCAAAGAGGTCCTTGGGCACGGGAATCTGTACCGTGTCGAGGTCCTTGTTGCTACGCACGAGGACCATGCCGCCGAGCAGGCAGGGGCCGACATTGTCGGCGTGGATGTCACCACCACTGGCGATGGCCTCGCCAGCGAGGGCAAAGGGGAGCAATTCCTCCCGGCTCAGGGGCCGGCCCAGGAGTTCGTTGATGGCCAGGGCGCCGGCCACGGCGCTACAGGCACTGGAGCCCATGCCGCTGCCGATGGGGATGCCCTTATGGATCTCCATTTCGATGCCCTGCACCACCCCTACCGCCTCCATGAGGCGGAGGGCCGCGACGCCAGCGGTGTTTTTCTCGGGTTCCGGAGGCAGCTTGCCCCCATCGCCGGTAATCTTGGCGATGGTGAGACCGGGCTGGCGGCTGAAGCGGGCGATGACGTCATCGCCGGGG
>RFHL01001019.1 GCA_003696875.1 Bacteroidota bacterium
CGGATGCGGAAGCGGTAGCGGGAGACGGACAGGGCGATGCCCGCGCCGGCTGAGCCGGCCACGACCGCAAAGGTAGTCACGCTGCCGTCGATACCGCCGTAGACAAATTCGCCCAGAAAATCCTGAAAGCGGGTTTCCCGATGTAGAAGGACTTCGGAATGGGGAGGCTGAGGCATAGAGGATGTTGGACCAGACATGCCTCAAGATAGCCGCGACTGGCCCTCCCTCAGATGACAAAAAGCAGCCTTCCGGCTGAATCTTGCGCCCCTTCCGCAGGGATTTTGCCGGATTCAAACAAGGCTTTGCCTGCTTCAGGCCCAATTTTTTCCAAACCAGCGGGGAAGAGGATAGGTTTGTAGAGCAGAATCATCACACTCACATGCCTGTATCTATGTCACGTCCTGTTTCCCGCATCCTCCTGGTTTTCGTTGGGCTGGCCCTTTTGGGCGCGGCTGGGGCCTATTTTATGTACAACAAGCCCCACGCCGACCTGTCGGCAGGTGCGGCTGACTACGCTCTTTCCGCCAGCGAGCTCATGGCGGAGTTTGAGACGGACGAAGCTGGGGCCAGCGCCAAGTATGTGGATAAGGTGGTGGAGGTGCGGGGAACCGTACAGGAAAATACCGAAACCCATGGCGGCGGCCGCGTGCTGATGCTGCGGGATGCCGATGCGCTCACCGGCGTGAGCTGTGCCTTCCTACCCGAAGCTGCGGCTTCGGTGGCGGGTATCAGCCCGGGGACGACCCTGGTCGTCCGGGGGATCTGCTCAGGAATGCTGATGGATGTAAACCTATCGAGGTGTGTAGTAGTTAAGTAGGTATTAGTTGTCTTACTTTAACCGCTCGTTTATGCCTCGTTTTTCAAGGTTTATCCTGGTCCTGGGAAGTCTGGCTGCCCTACACCTGCTCAGCCTGAATGGCTGTGTGCATGAGCCCTTCTTCCCCGAACCCCTGGATCCCAATCCGACGGATACCATACCGACCGACACGACCCCGGTGGACACCACGCCGGTGGATACCACCCCGGTCGTCTGTGCGCCGGATACGCTCTACTTTTTACAGGATATTTTCCCGCTGATGGAAAAGCACCACTGCGCGGCCTGTCACACTCCGGAGAAAAACGTCGCGGGCGTTTCCTTCAACTCCTATGAGAACATCCTCAACAGCAATGTAATTGACCTGGAAAATCCGGAGCAGAGCCGGATGTACGAGTCCATCATCGAAGATGACCCGGACAAGGTAATGCCGCCGGATCCCTATGATCCCATGCAGCCGTATGAGATCGACATGATCCGGCTATGGATTGTACAAGGTGCCCGCAACAACAGCTGCGATCAGTCGATCGCCTGTGACACCACCGACCTGACCTACACAAGCCGGATCAAGCCCCTGCTGGAGGCCAATTGTACCGGCTGCCACACGGCGGGCAACAATCCCGGAGGCGGGATTGACCTCAGCACCTACGCCAGCGTTGCCGTAGTGGCCCGGAGCGGGCAGCTCTATGGCTCGGTGGCCCGCCACGAAGGCTACGAGCCCATGCCCAAGGGGCTGGACCCCCTTTCCGATTGTGACATCTACCGGATCAAGGCCTGGGTGTCACAGGACTATCCCGAGTAAAGGCAGTGATGCCGCCAGGGGCATTTCTTTTCGGCCAGAGGGCGTGCCCTGCTATTCGACTTATCTGACTTTTCCCTCATACCCAAGTAGAAGCCAAACGATGCCCATGTCCCTTCGCTGGAGCCTGCTGAGCCTGTTGCTCATGCTCTCCGCCTGCTATTACGACAACGAGCAGGAACTCTACCCCTGTGACTACGACCCCTCGCAATGCGAGGGTCTGATCGACCCTTGCGACACCGAGAATGTGGGCTATGCCAGCTTCGTACAACCACTGCTGGCGCAGCACTGTATCGTGTGCCATCAGGGGGCTGCCGCTTCGGCCAACATTCGCCTCGACAGCTATGCCGCGGTGAAGACCTATGTCGACAATGGACGCCTCTTCGGCGCTATGAACCATGAGCCCGGCTATGAGGCCATGCCCCAAGGCGGCAACAAACTCCCCGACTGTGACCTCGCCAAGCTCAAAGCCTGGATCGACGCCGGGGCGGTGGATAACTAGAAGTTCGACGTTCCTGGTTCGTTGTTCTTGGTTCGAAATATTTCTCTGATGTCCGACCTCTCTCATCTGACCTCTCTCATCTGACATCTCTTCTCTGACATCTGACATCTCAACTCAATGAAAAGCTATCTCTTTGCCTTCCTCGCCCTGGTCCTGACCACCGGGACCCTTTCCGCCCAAAGCCGTTACATGACCCGGACGGGCACGATCACCTTCTTCTCGCACACCCCGATAGAGGACATCGAAGCTACCAACAACCAGGTGAGCAGCATCCTCGATGCCGGCTCGGGCGACATGGTCTTTGCCGTCCTGATGAAGTCCTTTCAGTTTGAGAAAGCCCTGATGCAGGAGCACTTCAACGAGAAGTATGTCGAGTCGGACAAATTTCCCAAGGCCCAGTTCAAGGGGAGCCTCACCAACCTCGACGCCATCGACTTTGGCAAGCCCGGGACCTACCCGGCGCAGGTGACGGGCAAGCTCACCATCCACGGGGTGACCCAGGATGTGGAGACAGAGGGCACCATCGTGGTAACCGAAGGAGGCGTACAGGCTCAAGCCAAGTTTCCGATTACGCTCGCCGATTATGACATCAGCATACCGGCGGTGGTGCGGGACAACATCGCCAAGGTGGTGGACATCACCGTCGAGATGAACTACGACGCCATGAATCCTTAGAATCTCGCTAGCCCTTGCTCTTGCTCTTCATTCCCCTTTTTTGGCTGCCGCCTCAATTCCAAGTGTATGTTTCGCCTTGCGCCCTTGCTCCTTTTCTGTGTTGCGCTCCTGCTCCACCTGCCAGTGGTGGCTCAGGACGACCTGATGGACCTCCTGGAGGATATGGAGGAGGAGACCACCGACTATACCATCGCCACCTTCAAGACGGTGCGCCTGGTCAATGGGCACTCCATCGAGTTGCCCGCGCCGGGCGTCTTGCAGCTCATCATCGCCCACCGTTTCGGGCGGGTCAATGGCGGGGCCTACGAGTTTTTTGGCCTGGATCAGGCCAATATGCGTCTGGGCTTCGAATATGGCCTGTCCAACCACCTCGCCGTAGGCGTGGGCCGCACCAATCTGCGCAAGACCTACGACGCCTTTGTCAAGTACAAGCTGCTGCGGCAAAGCACCGGCAAGCGGGTGATGCCCGTGACGGTGGCCGGTCTCTCCACCATCTCCGCCAACACCCTGCGCTGGGCCAATCCTGACCGGCCCAACTACTTTTCGTCCCGCCTCTCCTTTGTGCATCAGTTGCTGATCGCCCGTAAGTTTTCGGATCGCCTGTCGCTGCAGCTCATGCCCACCATGGTGCACCGCAACCTCGTGGCCACCGCCCGCGAAGCCAATGATGTCTTCATGGTCGGGGCCGGGGGCCGCTTCAAGGTCTCGGGCAGCGTGACCATCAATGCCGAGTATTACTACCCGCTACCCGGGCAGCTCGCGCCGGGCATCTTTCATCCCCTTTCTATCGGGGTCGATATCGAGACCGGTGGCCACGTCTTCCAGCTCATTTTCTCCAACTCTCGCTCCATGACCGACGACCTCTACCTTACCCAGACCGACGGGCTGTGGGAGTTGGGCGACATCCACTTTGGTTTCAACCTGATGCGGGTGTTTACGGCCTCAAAGAAGGCGCATTTGAAGTAGGGGTAGGGGTGCAAGGGAAAGGTGTTTGGCGCGATTACGCAGGGGCATTTCCCGCAGCACGTAGCGATGCGCACCTCGACCATACCCAAAAGCCGAAACCATTCTGTTATGGCATCCAACGTAACCCACGAACACATCGTCCTGGATATCTTGGCCGCTTGTGAAGAATGGTTTCCTGCCCAAGGAGGTTTGGAAAACCACCAGATCGTTGATGGGGAACATGGGCATTACCTTTTTATGCCGGTAGGTTGGTATCGAGATCGGTATTTCTATGGTCCTCTTATCCACTTTCACCTGAGAGGTGGCAACATCTGGGTGTTGGCCAATCATACTGAGATTGAGCTGGAGAAGGAGCTCTTTGCCCGAGGGGCTCAGCGGCAGGACATCATAGCCGGTTTCCAGTCTCCTTCCTTTCGAGAAATGACCGGCTGGGCGGGGCACTGAGTGTGCCAGGGCCTTGCGGATTTATTGACGCTGGATCCAGGGGAAGGGAAAAGTTTTGGGGACGAAAAGCTTATTTCCAAAGCACCAGACAAATCTCTAACGGCTCGCTCGCTCGCCTGTGCCGCAAGCGTCGTGCGCCTGCGTATCTGAGAGCAACCAACTAGCGCGACCTTTCAGCCCTCCACCGCAGGATAAGCGATAAAACCCTTAGGAGCCTGGCGGCCTCAGAAAAAGCCCCTACTCCCGCAGCACCTTCGCCACCTGCCCATCCTCCCGGCGCAGCAGGTAGAGGCCAGGCGGGTAGGCTTGCAGATCGATCTCCACGCGGGTACGCCCCGCCACTGAGGCCGTCTCCAGCCGCTGCCCGGTCAGGCTCCAGACCGCCACCGTACCGGTGTAGGGCGCATCAAAGTCCCAGCTGATGCGGCCGGGGGTGGGGTTGGGATGCGGGGGGGAGAGGGGAGGACGCATATCGATGGCAAGACTCTGCGGCCCCAGCAGCCGGATAATGGGCTCCAC
>RFHL01001020.1 GCA_003696875.1 Bacteroidota bacterium
GTCGATTAGGGAATAGCCTTTCTCCGCTTATCCAAAACTCACGGTACTTATCTTGGTAAGCATACACCCATTTGTAACAAATTAGCTTGTCGGAATACCCATTTTTTTCCTGGCCTTCCCCAGGCGACCAGTACGTGCGAAAGGGCCTCGCGCCCCTAAAAATCAGCTTGTCACGAAGCCGGAGATTCTCCCGCCATGGCAAAACAGAGGCGGTTTATGGCCAAATCTGGCATGCCGGTTTTCCCTTGGGATAGGCTGTCTGGTGCCCGCGGTTGTCACCCTACGAGGAATCCAGGGCAAGCATGGTACCGTCGGTAGGTCTCCTGAGGGTTTGAAAAATGAGACGGGCATACATCGCGGTACGGGGCATGGTCTCGACCTGACCGTCCGCTACTTCGGCGCCAGATACAACAGCAGCAAGGCAATCGGGAAGTACAGGATATTGGGCATCCAGACCGCCGCCCAGGCGGGGAAGTCGTCGCTCACCATGGCCTGTCCCACGTAGAGGACGGCGATGTAGATGAAGCTGAGCAGCAGTCCCAGCCCGATCTGCAGGGCGACGCCGCCGCGGGACTTGCGGCTTGACATGGCAAAGGCAATCAGCGTCAGGATGATGCTCGCCACCGGATCGGCATAGCGGCGATGCCGCTCGATGTACAATTCTTCCAGAATGTCGGAGCCGCGCATTTCTTCCAGGCGGATATATTCCAGCAGCGCCGGGAGGCGCATGGTCTCGGCCTTTTGCTCCTTGATAAAGATGTCGTCCGGGGTTAGGAGGAAGGTGGTGTCCAGGGTTTGGTGGAAGGAGAGCCGTTCTTTCACGCCGTCAAACTCATGGACCTGCACCTTGCGTAGCTGCCAGGATTGGGTGGAGTCGACCCACACCGCCCGGCGGGCGTCGATCTTGGTCTGAATCTCCCCATCCACGATGCGCTCCAGCGAAAAGAGGTGCCCCTCGCCGGTGCGCTCATTGAAGTAGTTCATGTACACAAAGGTGTCGGGTGCGACTTTTTTGTGTACGTTCTTGTTGGAGCTGATGCGCCGCTTTTTGAGGTACTTGTACTCAAACTCGACCCGTACCGCGGTCGAGTCGGGAATGATGTAGGACTTGAGCCCGAAGGCGATCCCAGCCAGAAAGATGGACGTGAGGACGTAAGGCACCAGCAGGCGGTAGAAGCTCACGCCGCTGCTCAGCAGCGGCACGATCTCGGAGCGCCCCGCCATGCGCGAGGTGAAGAAGATCACCGCCAGACACACGCAGACCGGGGCCAGGAGATTGCCCCAGTAGAAGAGGAAGTTGATGTAGTAATCGAAGAGGATCTCATGCATCGGCGGATCCTTCTCGATAAATTCGTCGATTTTCTCCACAAAATCGACCATCAGACAAATCACCAGCACCATCCCCAGGATGAAGAAGAAGGTGGTGAGGTACTGCCGGATGATGAAGCGGTCGACGATTTTGATGGGAATCCGCATGCGGGAGGGAGGGGTTGGCGGCTAAGCGAAACAAAGCAAATGCAACCGAAGGTGGCCTGGGACCGTCTGTGCGTTGTATGGCCGGCCACAAAAGTAGGGCTTGGGAGGCAAAATCCCGCATCCCGGCCGGAGGAGGAAAATATCCCCCTGCTGATTTTCCAGCTTTTTCCTTACCTTTGCTGTCCATGAATAAATGGTTTTTCATCCTCTCGCTGCTCGCCCTGCTCGTGGGTACCGCCTGCTCTCCGGAGTACCGGCAGTATTCGCAGTGGTCGCGCAAAGGCTCCATCTCCGAAAAGGACTCGGCGGCCTTCTACTTCTATGAGCGGGGAGACTACGAAAAGGCCGCCCTCCTCTTCGAGGACCTCAGAGGCGCCTACCGGGGCACCGACCGGGCCCGCAAGCTGCAGTACCACTACGCCTATGCCAAGTATAACTTTGGCCTGTATGTGGTCGCAGCCTACTACTTCGAAGAGTATACCCGCCTCTATCCCAACGACGCCCTCGCGCCCGAGTGCTACTTCATGGTCGGCTATTGTTACTACCTCGAAGCCGCGCCCTACTATCTGGATCAGACCTTCACCAACAAGGCCATCACCCAGATGCAGCTCTTCATCAACAACTACCCCACCCATGACAAGGTGGAGGAAGCCAACAAGGTGATCACCGAACTGCGCGAGCGCCTGGCCCAGAAGGAGTTTGAAACCGCCAACCTGTATTACAAGATCGAAAACTTCAAGGCCGCCGTCACCTCCTTTGAGGTGATGCTGCAGGAGTATCCCGACTCCCGCTACCGCGAGGAGGCTATGTACCTGCTTTTCCGCTCGGCGGTTTCCCTCGCCGATGTCAGCACGGAGCGCCGCAAGCGCAACCGCTACCTTGATGCAGTCGAGTACTACGAGCGCTTTGTCGATGCCTTTCCCGGCAGTGTGTTTCTCAAGGATGCCGAGGCCGCCTACGTCAAGGCCAAGCGCAACTTGGGCCGGATCTTGGCCGGTCAGGCCGACTCCTGACAACCCTGCGGGGCTATCTCCGTTATCATTAGACGCGTTCCTCTTTTTTTGCAAAATCTCTCTTTCTCATGATAAACGACCACCTCTCCTTCTTGCCTTTGGATACCAAGGCGATCGGCGAAATGAGCGGTAACCTTTACAAGTCCCTCGCCATCATTGGCCGGCGGGCCAATGAGCACACCCTGGAGCTCAAGGACGAGTTGAGCAAGAAACTCGCAGAATTTGCCCCGGCCTATGACAACCTCGAAGAAGTCATGGAGAACAAGGAGCAAATCGAGATCAGCCGCTACTACGAGCGCAAGCCCAAGTCCACCCAGGTAGCCCTGGAGGATTTCATCGCGGGCAAGGTCGCCTTTCTCGATCCGCACGAAACCGCCCTCTAGGGCCGATATCTTGAGGAGCCTATCGCGCTCACAGGGAATCTTTTCCCTGTGAGCGCTCGGCATTTGAAAGCGTGGGGCGAAACGGCCATGGAAGAAAATGACTGTTTTTTCCCTTGACATCCCGCCTGGCGCCTGCCTACTTTGTTGCTATGCTCCAAGACCGGAAGATCATCCTGGCCGTGAGTGGCAGCATCGCTGCCTACAAGGCGGTCTACCTCCTGCGCGGCCTCAAAAAGGCTGGCGCGACCGTGCGGGTGGTGTGCACCCCCGATACAGCCCGCTTCGTGGGACCCCTCACCTTTTCGTCTCTGGCCGATGGCGGCGTCTTTGATGACCTTTGGGGCGCCAATTGGTCCGAGCACGTGGCCCTCGGCACCTGGGCCGACCTCATGCTGGTGGCCCCTGCCACCGCCAACACCCTCGCCAAGATGGCCCACGGCCAGTGCGACAACGCCCTGCTCGCGGTCTTCCTGGCCGCCCGTTGCCCCGTGATGATCGCGCCCGCTATGGATGCCGACATGTACCTGCATCCCCGCACCCAGGCCAATCTGCAGGCCCTGGCCGCGGACGGCCATCGCGTCCTGCCCGTGTCCCAGGGCTTTCTCGCCAGCGGGCTCGAAGGGCCCGGCCGGCTGCTGGAACCCGAGGTCATCCTGGCCGAGGTGGTAGCCCACTTTGCCTCTCCGGCCCTGGCCGGCAAGCGGGTGCTCATCACCGCCGGTCCCACCCGCGAAGCCATCGACCCGGTGCGCTATCTCTCCAACCACTCCACCGGCAAGATGGGCTATGCCCTCGCCGCCGAAGCCGCCCGCCGCGGGGCGGCGGTCACGCTCGTGAGTGGTCCCACCAGCCTGCCTGACCCGGCGGGGGTGGAAACCCTGCGGGTGCAGAGCACCCAGGATATGTACGAGGCCGTCATGGCCCGCGCCGCCGGGCAGGACATCGTCATCATGTCGGCCGCCGTGGCCGACTATACGCCCGTCACCGTCGCCGAGCAAAAGCTCAAGAAGCAGGGCGATAACCTGACCATTGTCCTGCGCCGGACCCCGGATATCCTGCACACCCTCGGGCAGCATAAGCCGCCCGGCCAGATCCTGGTGGGCTTCGCCCTCGAAACGGATCAGGAAGAAGCCCACGCCCGCGAAAAACTCCGCAAGAAAAACCTCGACCTCATTGTCCTCAACTCTCTGCGCGATCCCGGCGCCGGCTTTGCCCACGATACCAACAAAATTACCCTCATAGACCGGACCGGCGACCTGCAGGCCTTTCCCCTCAAAAGCAAAAAGCAGGTCGCCGGAGATATCCTCGACCGGATCGTTTCGTTGTTAAATGTGTAGAAGTGAGAAGCGAGAAGCGAGACCGGCCCTCAAGGGCCTGCGAGCGTATATCCCTCAGGCAAATTGTCTCGCTTCTCGGCGCTCGCCTCTAAAAATCTCCCCCTATGCCCTACCGCCTCCTCCTCACCTTGCTCCCCCTGCTGCTGAGCCTGAGCCTCCCGGCTCAGGAACTCCTTTGCAACGTCTCCATCGACGCTGGCCGCATACAGTCCGACCGGACCGTCTTTGAGGACATGCAGCAAAACATCTCCCGCTACATCAACTTCCAGAAGTGGGGGACCGACGAGTTTCAGGCCCAGGAGCGCATCCGCTGCAACCTCCAGATTGTGGTGACCAACCGGCCTGCGCCGGACTACTTCCAGTGCACCGCCAACCTGCAGGTCTACCGCACGGCCTACAATACCACCTATGAGACCCTCTCGCTCAACATCCAGGACGAGCGCTTCAACTTTCGCTACGTCCCCTACCAGCAGATGGTCTTTGTCGACAACACTTACAACGACAACCTGACCGCTCTGCTCAACTTCTACGCCTACATCATCCTGGGCTTCGACTACGACAGCTACGCTCCCAATGGCGGAGTGCCCTACTTTCGCAAAGCCCAGGAGATCGTGAACCTCGCGAGCTCGGCCTCGCAGGAGATCGGCTGGCGCTCCAGCGAGACCAACCGCAACCGCTACTGGCTGGTTGAGAACCTCATGAACAGCTCCTACCGCTCCTTCCACTCCATCATGTACAAGTACCACCGGCAGGGCCTCGACATGATGGAGTCCAACCCCGCCCAGGCCCGGCGGGCTATCATGGACAGCCTGCGCGAGCTGCAGCGCCTCTCCCGCCAAAATCCCCTCCTCATGCTGCTCAAGGTGTTCCTCGACGCCAAGGACGACGAGCTCGTCAAGGTCTTCCAGAACGCCTTTGTCAACGACAAAAAGGAGTTTGTCCAGCTCATGCAGGACCTTGACCCCTCCAACATGGCCCGCTACAACTCCGTGATGGAGAATTAGCCTCTTCCCTGATTATTTCGACAGTGGATGCCTCGGTTTGCCTGCAAACCGGAGGGAGATGCAGCGTTTCTGTGTCTTAATTCGTTTCAGTTGATAACATGCCCCTTCTCAAACTTGCGTGAGGGGGCTTTTGTGAGCGATTTTCGCTCCGACTTATCGGCACCGACCCGTGCCGACGTTCTTTTCATTCTGTCTCACTTATCCTTAATCATCCTTACCCTATGAAAAACCTTTTTACCCTTTTCATCGCATTGCTTCTTGGCGGTAGCGCCTATGCGCAGAGTGCCATCTCGGCCTGTAACGATCCCGAAGGCGGCATCCAAATCTTCTTTTACGAGGCCAACAACTGCCCCGCCGCCCCCGGCGACCTCGCCGGCATGGACACCATCGGCTTCCACTCCGGAGCCAACCAGTGGGCCAATGTCATAGCTTGGGACGCTGCCGGCGCCCTGGGCGGCATCAACATGGGGGGCGACACCTTCCGGGTCTACATCGCCGATCCCGCCACCTACTACGGTGCCGCGACGGTCGACAACATCTACTTCGTCTTCAACCAGGGTTTTGTCGATCCCTCTACGCCCTGGGGTTCCGAAGGGAAAGCCGATGACGGAGCAGGTGGCTGCGCCGACTTCAGCATCGTCATCGCCGACGTCACCGAGACCTGCCGCACCTCCGCCACCACCTCCATCCGTGATGCCCAGCTCGACCTTGGCCTCAGCGTCGCCCCCA
>RFHL01001021.1 GCA_003696875.1 Bacteroidota bacterium
GGTTCATATTGTTGATGACCCAGTCGAGGTCGCCATCGCCGTCAAAGTCGGCGTAGGCGACGCCATGGGAGGCGGATACGCGGTCAAAGCCCCAGGCCTCAGAGACGTCTTCGAAGCCCAACTCGCCGGTATTGCGGTAGAGGAAGTTGGGGCGAATTACGGGCTCCAACTCCAGCATGGCGTCGTACAGCCGCTCCGACACGGCTTCCTTGGTCCCAAAACTCGCGGCTTCCTGCCGGTACTCGATGTAGTCCATGTCGGTGATGTCCCGGAAGTAGCCGTTGGTAATGAGAAGGTCTTGCCAGCCATCGTTGTCGATGTCGGCAACGAGCGGGGCCCAACTCCAATCGGTCTGAAAGACGCCCGCCATCTGCCCGATTTCCCCAAAGCGCCCATTGCCGTAGTTGAGGTGAAGCACGTTGCGGACGTATTGGTCCTGATAGCCCCGCGCCACGGTCAGATAGTGCATGTTGTGGTTGGGATGGCTAAACATGGCCTTTTGGCGGGTATTGGTGTTGGGAAGCATGTCGACCACGACCACATCCACCAGGCTGTCATTGTTGATGTCGGCCATGTCGATGCCCATGGCGTTGTGGCAGGTATGGGCAAAGTACTGCCCGATTTCGTCCCGGAAGGTGCCGTCCCGCTGGTTGATGTACAGGAAGTCACTGCTGATGAAGTCATTGGCGACATAGATGTCGGGCCAGCCGTCGCGGTTAATGTCCCGGATAGCGACCCCCAGCCCCCAGCCTTCGGAGACAATGCCGGCCTCACGCCCCACCATCCGAAATCGGCCAGGCGCCTCTTGCCGGTACAGGCGATCGGTACTCGGATGGGTCCCACTGCGGTCCACAGGACCGGGGGTGTTGCGATTTGCGTAGCCCGCCGAATTGGTCACCAGATACATATCCAGGTCGCCGTCCCGATCATAGTCAAAAAAGGCCGCGTGGGTGCTGTAGCCGGTGTCGGCCAGGCCGTAGGCCTCGGCCTGCTCGACGAAGCGGGGCCGGCCCGCCGCATCGGTGCCCTGGTTCACAAAGAGGTAGTTGGCACTGCCCGAATCCGGATGCGGGTGAATGGTGCACACATAGAGATCAGGCCATTGGTCCTGATTGATGTCGACGACCGAGACGCCGGTACACCAGCGATCGGTTTGGATACCCGTCTCCCGGGTCACTTCCTCAAAGCGAAAGTCCCCCCGGTTGAGGTAGAGGGCGCTGGAGACCATATTCCCCGCCAGGAACACATCGTCCTGTCCATCCCGGTCAAAGTCGGCCACCCCTACTCCCGCTCCGTTGTACAGGTAGAGATGGGTAAGAATGTTGAAGGAGTCATTTTCGAAGATCTGATTGTTGAAGGCAATGCCGGTACGCCTGCCCGGCAATCGTTCCAGCCGGGCAGGCTCCCGACAGGCCAGCAGGCTCAGTAAGCAGAGGAAACACAGCCAAAGCCGGGCCGCGGAGGGATGAGCAAGTAGGTGCATACCAGAAGGAAGAATCGGTTTGGTAAAAAGAGGCGGCATGGCGGGTCAGTCTACCCAGGGGGAATACATTTTTCCTTGCGGGGTATCCTCTGCGGCCGCTACCTTTCGCCATGAAGTATACACATTTTTGGCTGACCCTCTGCCTGTTGCTGTGGGGGTCGCTGCGCGCCCAGCAGTGGGACTGGGTTCAGACGATCGCTGGCGTCACCTGCGAAGGCATCACCGATATGGCCTTTTTGCCGGACCAGGACCTCCTGCTGACGGGCATCTACGAAGACCGGGGCGGGGTCACCTTTGGCTCGGCCGATGGGGCCGGCCAGACCTTTGCCGCCAATACCGACACCTTCCCCTACTCCCACAGTACCCTCTTTCTGGCGCGATATACCCGTGCGGGCACCCTCAAGTGGGTCGCCCACGCCTATGCCGAGTCGGGCATTCATCCCTGGGAAATGGCCGTAGACCCACAGGGCTACAGCACCCTCTGCGGCAACTTTCGGGGCCGGGCCATCTTTCGAGACACCGGGGGCCGCGAGCAGGTCCTGGAGGGCATGCGCCTCTCAGGCGATAAGCAGCCCCCCCTCAATGCCTTCGTGGCCCGCTTTAGCCCGGAAGGGCAATTGCTGTGGGCCCATGTCGGTCTGAGTCGCGAAAATTCCGTCGCCTTTGAAGTGGAAACCGATGCAGCAGGCCATGTCTATCTACGCGCCTACTGCACCTACGGTGCCATCAGCTTTGGGGACATGACCTTCATCGCCAGCCCCGGGGAGGGGCGTTCTTTTTACAACCTGGGGCTGCTCCTGCTCAAATTCAGCCCTGAAGGCCAGCTCCTCTGGAGCCTCCGGGGCGGCAACCTGAAGGTCGACCGGATGCGGGTAGACCCGCAGGGGGAGATTCAGTTGCAGGGCCAGTTTACCGCCAAAGCCCTGCTCTGGAACAGCCGGGGCGATGTCTACGACATCGCAGCCCCGCCCGCCCGGCGCACGGGCACGCCCCGGCACCGCCTGCGCGTGGACGCGCAGGGGCGATTGCTCGCCGTCGAGCCAGACTTCCCGGCCCTCGGGGCCGGGGCGGTGGTCCACGAGGTGCAGGATGCCGAGGGCAACACCTTTGCCCTGCCCCAGCCCTGGCTGGGCAGCGACCCCCGGGGTCTGCAGTACCGCCTGGATTGGGGCGAGGAAAGGTTCACCACCCAGCGGAAGGACATCTTCCTGGCCAAGTTTGATTCCCTGCAGCGGCCGCTCTGGCTCATTCAGATGGAAGGCGAATACGACGAAGTGCCGCTCGACATCGCCCTGGACCAGGCGGGCAATGTACTCATTGCCGGACATTTCCGGCAGCGCATCACCCTGAAGGACCGCTTCAAGGGGTCCGTAGAGCTGGACGCAGGCATGTACCAGTCGCTCTTTCTGGCGAGCTATTCGCCCGCCGGGCAACTGCGCTGGGCCACCAAGGCGGGCAATTACTTTGATGATACCGGCGAAGTGATGCACCTGCGGGTCGATACCAACAACCAGCTGCTGGTCAGTGGCTTTTTTAATGCGCCTACCCGGCTGGGCTCCCATATCCTGAGCCCGCAGGGCGAAAAAGGCTATGTCTCTCCTTCCTGGCCTGAGCCCATCGACTACCGCAACTGCCGCGACGCCTATTTTGCCTGTCTGAACCTGGTCAGCGAGTCCCGGGAGGTGGTGGAGAATGAGGCCTTCCGGGAAAAATGGGAAAAGAAGGAGGATGACCCGGCCTCCCTACCCCTTTCATCCCCGCTTGCCTATGCTGCCGATACCCTGTTTGACCAACCAAGCGAAGCAGCCCTCGATGCAACGGAAGTCCCGGGGCTGACGGCAAGAGTCTTTCCCAATCCGGTGAGCCAGGCCCTGCCCGACTTGCAGGCCGAGCTGCAGCTGCCTCAGGCAGCTACGGTGGTCTGGCGTCTGCTTAGCAGCGAGGGACGGGCACTCTGGACCGAAAGCCGGGATTACCCGGAGGGGACGGCGGTTTTCCCTTTTTCGATGGCGGGCCTTGCCGCCGGGACCTATCTGCTGGTCATTGAGACCGGCAGCGAGCGACTGGTACGGCGGGTGGTTTTGTGGTAATAAAAAGCAGGAAGCGCGTCTCAGACGGCCTCCCACAAACACATGTTAGAGACAAAAGGAATTCAGGCTATTCGACAA
>RFHL01001022.1 GCA_003696875.1 Bacteroidota bacterium
GTGCCGGCCCTGGCCAACAAGTTTCCCACCTACAATGCCTTTGCCGCGGCTACGTTGGCCGAGGTCTATGGCAACAAAAACCTGGAGCAGGCCCTGCGCTATGAAGCCAATCGCTTTGGCAGCGTGTACATCGAGAACCTCGGGAGCGGGCGATTCCGCATCCAGGACCTGCCGGTGATGGCGCAGATTGCGCCCATCCAGGCCACGGTGCTCGAGGACATGGATGGCGACGGGCAGCGCGACATCGTGCTGGCGGGCAATCTGTATGGCGCCGAGATCGAAACGCCCCGCGCCGATGCGGGGCTGGGTCTCTGGCTGCGCGGGCAGGGGCAAGGCCAGTTTGAGGCAGTGCCTACCCGACAAAGCGGCCTCTCCCTCCCCGATGATGTGCGGGCCCTTCGCCTGATCCGAACCCCGGCGGGAACCGCCCTGCTCTCTGCGGCCAACCACGGGCCGCTGCGGCTGATCCGCATGGGGCCTTGAGCCATTTTTTTCCGCCTCCAGCCAGCCCATAGCCCATCCCGGCCGGGTGCCCTTGACCACAAGGCCCCGGCCGTTTTGTTTGGGGCCGCACCGTCCCGGTGGGCAAAGCCGTACCTCAGCCCCTTTTGGCAATTTGCGTATTTGCCCACATCTTTGAACTTTCATCTACCCGGTTCAAATCCTTGACAGACTATGCGCAAACTTTTGACTTTCATCCTCTTAGGCTGGTCGGCCACGGCCTTGCTCCCCGCTCAGGGCAACCTGGCCGACTCAGTCGCCCTGGTGTATCAGCAGTACCTCCAGATTCAGCAGCGCAACCAGGCCCTGGCCGATTCTCTCCGCCACCTGGGACGAAATTTCATGATCGTCAACGGGCGTGTCACCGAACTCGATGCCCGCAACCAGGCCCTGCTCGACTCGCTGGCCCGGATGCAGGCGGGCCTGGGCGACGTGGGCACCCGCCTCTCGGGTCTCAACGACGAGCTCTCCGGCAGCCTCACCCAGGTGCAGCGCCTCACCCGCAATGACCTCCTCTCTAAGGAGGCGCGCCTCCAAAACCGCAAGGCCAAGATCGTGGCCACGGCCCGCTTTGTGAAGGCGGCCACGGCCAGTTTTGACGCCATCGATGCCGCCCTCGCGACCTCGGACTACCTCAGCGTGGTGGGCCAGCTCAACAGCCCGACCAACAATGACCTCGGCTTCTCCCTCAACGAGGAGATCATCGAGCTGCTCGATGAGCAGATCATCAAGGGCAATCCCCGCTTCAATGACAAGGACCCCGCAAAATTTCGCGAGGTGGTCCAGACCATCATGGAAAATCCCATCACCACGGCCGTCACCAGCTCGGTGCCGGCGCTCAGCGCCATCCGGGCCGTAGTGGACCTGGTATCGGGGGTAGTGATCAAGGACAAAGAGGTAAATGTCGATGATTTCAAGGCCTTCAAGGCCTCACTGGCCGTTTATATCCGGCACTATGAGGAGCTGGCCCAGGCAAGCTACGACTTCAACGCCAACATCGACAAGCTCAAGGTGAAGGCCAATGCGCTGCGCACCATCCTCGGGACCTACACCACCGACCGCATCAACACCCTCATGCCCGGCGCAGTGCCTCCCGGGGACGCTTACCACCTCAATGACCTCATTTTCACCTACTACCAGTGGGACAAGCTCGGCCCCAAGGTCGATGTCGTCATCGACGAGTACCGCGCCAGCCCCCGAGGGGCTATCCAATTTGACCGGGCCATCGAGGACCCACGCCTCGGCTACCCGCTCTATGCCCTCACCCAAGCCCAGTTTATCCAGCAAGAGCTGGAATCCATCAACCGAGTACATCTCGGCCTATCAGCTCTACCACGACCGGCTGCAGCGCATCCTTGCCCACAGCAAGGACCTCTCCGACGAGCCCGCCAAGGTGGACGAGAAGCTCACCGAGCTGAACAGCAAGCTTGAGCGCGTGGTGAGCACCTTTCGCCGCAACGTGAAGATTCGGGAGGTGAACCAAGCGCTGCTGGATATTCCGACGTATTGAGGGAGAAAGGGGCCTTGGACCCCTGACCGTCCGAGGCCCCTCTCTCTCAGACGCTCATTCGCCGGCCGCCCCGAGGCTATCGAGGTATTGGCACAACCGAATGAGGTCCTCCGGTTTTTTCGGGTGAATCTTGGCCTCCTTGAGGAAGTCCGCCACCTCTATGCCTTTGCCAGCCAAAAACGTACGCAGCTTCCCCTTGGGGCGGGGTAGGCGCTCCAGGCTTTGCCCGTCGTAGAGGTAGTAGGCATCTACGAAGATGATTTTGTCATTGATGCTACCCGCATCAAGCGCGGGCACATAGTTGGCTTTGAGCAACTCGCGCTCCTTGCGCTGGATCAGAACGTACTGGCCTTCGTGGAGAATCTTGGCCACATTATCCTGCTCAGGATGCGGGGGTATGCCCAGATAGGCAGGCAAATCCGCGAAAAAGTGCGTTGTCTCCCCGGCTTGGAGGTAAAAAACCTGCACTTGTCGGGCGGCCAAAACCTTGACGTCGGTAGGGGTTCTGATCTCCAGGCTTTGGCTGTAGAGGTCATAGCGCAGCGGATAACCCTTGACCTGCTGAGAGTCCTTGAGGATGATGCCACCGGGCATCCAGTCCTCAAACCAAAAAGCCTCGACCTCGGTCTCTTTCTGCCGCAGGTCGATCACGTCCAATGCCTCTCCCGCATAGAGAGGGCTATTATTGACCATGAAGAGGGAGTTATTGCGCTGGGCTTGAGCAGAAGCGCAAAGCGCCCCCAAGATGAGGCCAGTATGTAGAAAGCGGACAAGAAATTTCATCGGGGACGTAGATAGAGCTGTCTACAGAAGGACAAGTTAGACAGGGGCAAAAGATATCAGCCAGGACGCAGAAATGCAATGAAACCTGCCAGGCCCCTACCCCCTAGACTCCTTGGTACCTTACACAAAAAGCCCCCTGGAAACACTAGGGGGCTTTTGACATGATTCGATTCAGACAGGCTTAGTTAAAGGCCCAGGTGTCGTCATCGAGAAGGGCTTGCTCGCCGTCGCCATTGGTGTCCTGACGGGCCTTGGCGGCGTTGAGTTGCTCAGCGTTGAGCTGGGCCTCGCTCACCGGGTAGAGGAAGCGACGAGGCACGATACCGGAGGGATTGAGACCACGCTCAGCGGCGGGGTTTGCCACGATGGCGGGGTAGCCGGTACGGCGGTAGTTGGTCCACGTTTGGTGGAAGTTGTAGCCGTAGTAGGCATAGTAAGCCTCGGTCATAATCCGGTTGAGCTTCTCATCGGTGGTGGTCAGACCCGCGAGGCTGCTCTGGGCATCCACATAGGCCTGGTAATCAGCGGGGTCGATAGAAGCGGCACCCGAGCTGGCCACGGCGATTTGCTCCATGCTGGCGGTGATAGCCTCAGCCAGCGCCGCCGAGATGGCTTCGTCGGTACCGCCGGTGCGCAGCAGCACTTCGGCTTCCATGAACTTGACCTCCACGAAGGAGATGATCGGAATCACCGAGGTGTTCTGCGACCAGACGATGTCGGTGTTGCTGGCATTGTAGAAGCCAGAGGCACCCGACACGTAGTAGGGCTGGCGAGGATCGGCCGCTGCGGTCAGGGCGTCGCTGAAGCTACTGGCAATCGCCAGGGTGTTGGGGCGCTCAATCCCGAACTTGGCCAAGGGGTTGTTGGCGGTCTGGGCGCTGGTCCAGGCAAAGTTGGGCTGCTCGTCGAGACTGCCAAAGGCATTGGCCAGGGCGGCTTGAGCCTTGGTGGCGGCCTGCGGGTCGCGCTTGGTCAGGTGAAGGAGGTAGCGCGCCTTGAGGGCATTGGCCGTCGCGACCCAAGCGGCGATATCGCCACCGAAGATCAGGTCGTCCGCCGCGGGCGGGGCATCGGAGGGGGGCTGACCCAGCAGGGCAATCGCCTCGTCAAGCAGGGCAATCACACCGGCATAGACCTCTTCCTGGGTGTCGTAGGCAGGGTTGAGGTTTTCAGCCCCAAGCAGGGCCTGCGAGAAGGGAATGTCACCAAAGTACGAAGCGGCAATCCCATACTCATTGGCCATGATCACCTTGGCAATCCCCTCGTAGATGGGACGGCCTTCGGCTTGGGCCTTGTCAATGACGACTTTGCAGTCTTTCAGCACCCCTGCATAGAGGCCGGTACGCCAGTAGTTGTTGAAGGCGTCCTCTGCAATGATGTAGGTCGTGTACTGCAGCTGCTGGGCGTCCACCCCTTCGAAGTACTGCATGACGATCCCCGCCACCCGAGCCGGGTTGGAGAGCTGGTTGTAGGCCGCCTGGCTCAGCATGCTAGGCAGGATGAGGCTGATCGCCACATCGTCCGGCCGCGTAGGGTCGATATTTGTCTCTACCAACTGGCAGCTGGTGGTGCTCACCAAGACGCTGGCCAGGAGGACATATATCAGTGATTTCAGACTTTTCATAAACGCAAGTGAATAATATGGTGGGAAGGAAGGAAACCGGCTGCCGGTAGGCCCGCAGGCCGGCCTCCTGTTCGACCAAATGAATTAGAAGCTGATGCGGATCGTACCGCCGTAGCTGCGGGTATTGGGCATGTTGAAGTAGTCCAACCCGAAGCCGTTGGAAGCCCCCGTGAGGTTGGTCTCGGGGTCGATACCGGGATACTGCGTGAACAGCAGCAGGTTACGGCCGTTGAAGGCGAGGGTGATGTCACCCATGTTCAGCTTGCTCACCACCGACTTGGGCAGGGAGTAGCTCAGGGTTACCTCGCGCAGACGCACCCAAGAGGCATCGTACATCGACATCTCGGTGATACCACCAAAACCGAAACGCACCCAGTAGTTGGAGCCCAGACCGGTGGTCGGGTCGAAGTACGGACGGCTGACGGTGTTCACTTCACCATTGGCGTTCACCCCGTCAAAGACCACAGACTGGTCGCGGAGGTCGCCAGACTGCTCGGAGGTCCCGAAGTAGTCCATGATCCCGCAGGTACCACACCATACATCACCACCCTGACGGATGTCGATGAGGGCAGAGAGGCTCAAGCCCTTGTAGCTAAAGGTGTTGCGCAAACCCAGCAGCCAATCGGGGTTGGGATCGCCCATCACTTGCTTGTTGGGGTCCAGGATAGGCCAACCATCGTCGTCGATGATCAGCTGGCCAGCGTCGTTCTTGCGGAAAGCGTCACCCCAGATGGCGCCGTAGGGCTCACCCACCACCACGCGGGAGGAGGTGGACACGAAGCCGGCGAGGCCGATCTCTTGGATGTTCGGAGCCAGCTCCTCGACGATGTTCTCGTAGGCGGTGAAGTTACCCATGATGCTCCACTCGAAATCGCGCGTACGTACGGGGATCAGGGTCAGGATACCTTCCCAACCGGTGTTGGTGATGACACCGGAGTTCTGCACGAAGTTGGTGAAGCCAGTGGGCGAAGGCAGCTGAACCGAGATCACCTGATCCGTGGTGCTGGAGTTATAGTAGGTCAGGTCCAGACCCACCCGGCCGCTGAAGAACTTCAGGTCCACCCCGACCTCGAAGGTCGTCGTGGTTTCCGGACGCAGGTTGGGGTTGCCCAGCAGGATGTCACGCTCGAAAGAGCTGAGGCCAAAGGCCGGATAGGTAATACCGGTGATGAAACCGTCCCCTCCGCTGAAGGCGGAGTTGAAGTAGTTGCTCGTGGCGTAGATCGGGGCATCGTTACCCACTTGACCCCAGGAGAGGCGCAGCTTACCGTAGGGCAGGATGGGGTTCTCGGTCATCCCCAGCGCCTCGGTGAAGGCAAAGCCCAGGCTGGCCGCCGGGTAGAAGAAGCTGTTGGCACCTTCGGGCAGGGTCGAGGACCAGTCGTTACGAGCAGAGAGGTTCAGGAAGAGGTAATCCCGGAAGGAGAGATTGACCTGGCCGAAAACCCCCACGAGCTTGCGCTGGCTGATGGACTCACCCCCCTGGATATCAGCGGCATTGCTGATGTGGTAGTAGTTGGGAGCCGCCAGCGTGAAGCCGTCGGTGAACTGGTTGATCACCTGGGTGCTGTAGAAGTTGTGACCCAGGGTCGCGTTGATATTCAGGTCCGAACCCAGATTCTTGTTGAACTGGAGGAGCAGGTCGGAGTTCAGGTCGTTCGAGGAGCGGAAGCTCTGATAGACCGAACCGGGGCTCCAGCCGGGGTTGATGTCAAAAGCACCGTTACGACGGTCGGTGAAGAAGTCAATCCCCAGCTTGTAGGACAGGCTCAGCCAAGGGGTGAACTCGTACTTCAGCGAGGTGTAACCGATGATGCGGTTCACATCGTCCCGGAAGGGGTTCTTATTGATGGTCCAGTAGGGGTTGTCATATACCCCGTAGCGGTAGGAACGCTGCTCCCCGTTGGGCAGTTCGTAGCTCGCCACGTCGTCCGCAGCGGCCCGGCCTTCTTTGCCATTGCCGATGTCGAAGGTAGGCGTGTTACGCAGCAGGCCCAGCATAACCCCTTGGAGGTTGGAGCCCCGCTGAATCCGGAAACCACCGGACTTCACGAAGGTAGCAGACATGCCCACGGTCAGCTTCTTGTTCAGCTGGGTCTCGACCCGGGCCTTGAAAGAGCTACGGTCAAAGGTAGCGTTGGGAATTACCCCGTTGGAGGCCAGGTGACCGGCGGAGAGGTAGTAGGTCGTCCCTTGGCTACCACCCGACACCGAGGCGTTGAGGTCCAGGGTATTACCCGTCACGAAGAAGGAGTAGGGATCGTAGGCGACGGCCGGTTGACCATTGCCCGTACCACGGGGCACCAGACGGCCACGGCTGTCAAAGGGATACTCGCTCCCGTCAAACTCCAGGTCGGCAATGGCCGGACCCCAGCTAAAGCCTTCGAAGGTGTGGGGACCACGCCAGGTGGGCACCAAGGTACCATTGGCATCGGGACGAGGCTGTCCCTGGGCGTAGAGAGACTGGCGACCCGGCAGTTTATTCACCTGATCAGCGGTGTAGGAGGCCGAGATGGTCACCTTCGGCTTTCCGGTCTTACCCGACTTGGTGGTGATGATCACGGCCCCGTTAGCAGCACGGATCCCGTAGAGTACCGTTGCGGCGGGCCCTTTAAGCACCGTCAACGACTCGATGTCGTTGGGGTTGATGTCGATGGCACGGTTGGATTGGTCTACCCCGTCCACATCATTACCCGTCTCAGAGTTGTCAATGGGTACCCCGTCAATCACAAAGAGGGGGCTGTTACTGCCATTGATTGAGGTCGCACCCCGCACTCGGATGTTGGCCGAAGAACCGGGAGAACCCGAGGAGGAAACCACCGTTACCCCTGCCACCTTGGAGTTCAGAGCGTTGACAAGGTTGGTCTCACGGGCATTCACGATCTCGTCGGAGACGACGTTTTGGACCGAGTAGCCCAGGGAGCGGCGGTTGGCCTCAATCCCGACGGCGGTTACGACCACCTCTTCGATCTGCAGCACATCTGCCATCATGTTGACATCAATGCGGCTGCGGCCACCGATCGCAATCTCTTGCTTGAGCTTGCCTACGTACGTAAATACCAGAACCTCACCACTGGCTGGAACCTGCAGGGAATACTTTCCCTCTGCGTCGGTAAACATACCCACCGTGGTGCCTTTGACCAGGACGGCCACCCCTTCCAGGGCGTCACCGGTTTCGGCATCCGTAACCGTCCCGGAGACGGTGCGCTGCGCCCATACGACGTTGAGCGTCAGCAGGCAAGCCGACAGAAACAATAGAAGTCTTCTCATCTAATAAAGCTTAGGGTTGGACGTTAAGGAGTCACAAATTCAAAAAGAACGAGAGCAGCAGTAGCAACTCATACGCAAACATAACAATTGTTTGGACATTAATCGCAAACAAATAGTATTACTACCCCTAACGTACCCCTGGTCGGGGTAGGTTGCTTATTGGCGTAGCATTAGAAACTTTTTTTTCTGACTGGCGTAGCGAGCCGGATACTATGGTTGATCAGACCGGCCGGAAGGTTCTCTCCTTCTCCCATCACCGTATTGGCAGCAGGACGGCATAGGTCCTCCCCAGACAGAACAAAAACACGCTGTTTATCAGAAAAATACGTGGACAGAAACGGGCACAGTACCTCCGCATTTCGCAAGGACAACCCATAAAAAAATGAGCAAGGAGCATGGCTGTGGCGCGTGCTTGACAGGCGACAAGTAGGCATTTCAACAGGATCAATAACCCACAGCCTATCCTTTTGTTTGCTTTTAGCAAGATAGCCCACCCCAAAAAGACCGTTTTTGTCTCCCTGGGCCTGCCCGTTCCCTGAAAAAAATCTGGATGTCCGGCATCTGCTGGCCTCCACCCAAAACCTGGGTTTTCCTTTTTCCAGGCTGCAGCGCCGGGACTTTGGCGGGAATGCGCGCACCGCTTTTTCCATTTTGCCGCTGGATGGCCTATATTTGCTATGGACAAATCAAGACCCTATGAGCTGGTTCAAACGCGCGAAGGATAACATACAGACCCGCACCGAGGATAAAAACAATACCCCGGACGGGCTCTGGGCCAAGTGCCCCAACTGTAAGAAAGCCCTGCAAACCAAGATGTTGCGCAAGAATGCTTATGTATGTATGCATTGCGAGCACCATCTGAAAATCGGCTCGGCCGAATATTTCGACCTCATCTTCGATGAGGGGCATTTTGAAGAGCTTAATGCCCAACTCGTCTCAGCAGACCCCCTCCACTTCGAGGATACCAAGAAGTATCCCGACCGGATCCAGGCCAGCATGGCCAAGAGTGGCCTGAATGACGCCATCCGCACGGCGGTGGGCCCGGTACACGGCAACCACATCATGGTCTGTGCCATGGACTTTTCCTTTATCGGGGGGAGTATGGGCTCGGTGGTGGGCGAAAAGATCAGCCGGGCGATCGACTATTGCCTGGAGCACCGCACACCGCTGCTCATCATCTCCAAGAGCGGCGGGGCCCGCATGATGGAGGGCGCCTTAAGCCTGATGCAAATGGCCAAAATCAGCGCCAAACTGGCGCTGCTGGGCCAGGCTTCGATTCCCTTCATCTCCTTGCTAACCGACCCCACCACCGGGGGGGTGACAGCTTCCTTTGCCATGCAGGGCGATCTGAACATCGCCGAGCCCGAGGCTTTGATCGGCTTTGCCGGCCCCCGGGTCATCAAGGAAACCATCGGGCGGGACCTGCCCGAGGGTTTTCAGCGTTCCGAGTTTTTGCTGGAGCATGGTTTCCTGGACTTCATCGTCTCCCGCAAGGAGCTCAAGGATCGGCTGCATCTCGCCTTCGGCATGCTCATGAACGAAGACGAAGGGGAGCCGGCCTGATTTTAATCAGCCCCAGAAGATATGCAACAGGCCCTGTCTCAAAACTGAGGCAGGGCCTGTTCGATCTTCTAGATCCCGCCCGGGATCAGGGCTTAAACTTGCCATTGACAAAGACACCCTTCTCTTCGCGACCATCGGGATGGGTCTTGGTGCCGCGGCCATGGGGCTGGTCCATGTGCCACTCACCGGTGTACACGGCCCCGCCGGCATAGGTTTGCTCGCCATAGCCCTGCCGGCGGCTCCGCACCCAGTCACCTTCGTAGCGACTGCCATCATTTTGCACCAGGACACCCTTGCCATGGAAAAAACCCTGCCGGAAACGGCCTTCGTACTTGCCGTCTTCCCACTCCACTTCCCCGGTCCCCGTCACGCTATTTTCCTGCCATACACCGGTATACACCCGGCCATTGATGGTGTACATGCCTTCACGGATGCGACGACCTTCTTCCCAGGTCCCAGTGTATTCCGATACGGCACTGTCCTTCTCAAAGCGCCAATAGCCTTGCCCGTGCGGCTTGCCCCGCTCAAAGGCCCCGCGGTATTCTTCCATCTGATCAGGTCCCATGATGATTTCGTAGCCCATCCCCTGCTTGACCCCGTTTTCCCAATCGCCTACATAGCGTAGGCCCTGTTTGGTATAGGAGCCCCGTCCCTGAATAATCCCCTCCACGAAGCTGCCCTCATACACACTACCGTCCATATAGTGGTACACCCCCTCGCCGTGCCGGCGATCCGCCTCCCAGGCGCCCTCATACACATCTCCATTGCGATAGGTCATCTTTCCCTGTCCGTGCATCCGGTTGTTGTCCCAATCGCCTTCGTATACATTGCCATTGCGGAAAAAGTACTTCCCCTGTCCCTGCTTCAGCCCTTGGGCAAAGTAACCGGTGTAGAGGGTATCGCCCTGAGGGCTCAACAGATACCCATACCCATGCAGCTTGCCGTCAAGCATGCCGCCTACGTAGAGCGAGCCATCGCCATACTCAAGCCGTTCCGTTTTGATGCGGGACACGTCTTCTCCGCCCCGGCTCTCCGAGCCTTGCTCACCTTGCGCGTTCAGGAAGTGCCCCGACGACAGGAGCAGAACCCAAATGACCGCTTTCTTTAGCTTCATGATTTCGATGGTTTGGTTCTAAAAAGCCCAAAACAGAAGCCCCAAGGCTTTGGCAGCCCGGGGAGACAAAGCAGGAAAAGCAGAATGGAGCTAGGGGTTAAGGAGATGCGCACATGGTGCGCCATCCGTCAACAGCAAGTAACGGAATCTGAATGATCATTCAAAATACGTCCCGCCCACAAACTCCGCTTCGAGGAACCCTTTGCCTGAGACAGCATGAGACATACGTTTTTATTTGGCAAATCAATACTTGAAGCGTATCTTGCCTTATCTTTCTAAATCAGCCACTTATGAAAGACTTAGCCCAGACATATTTCCACCGGATTCGGCGGGCGGCGGCCACCAAATACTTCCTGGTGTTGCTGATTGCCGGCATCTGGATGCTGTTTTTTGACCGCTACAACCTGATCGCCCAGTATCGCATGGAGGCCCGCATCGAAAGCCTGCAAGCAGATCTGGCTCATTATCAGCGGGCCCTGGAGCAGGTCGAAGCGGAGCAGGATCGCCTGCAAGGCGATCCGGAGGCCCTGGAGCGCTATGCCCGGGAAAAATATTTTATGAAAAAGGCCGGCGAAGAGGTCTTTGTGGTGGTGGAAGAATAGCCCGGCCAAATATTTGCGAAAGAAACAAGCAGGACGCAACTTTGCGTCCTGTTTTTCCTTTTTATCATCCCGCCTCCGGCGCTTTGTGAGAGGCCTATTACCATCCCGCCATGACACGCACCGAAATCAAAAGCCTGCTGCAGACTGACCCTCAGGAACAGGACGTTCTGGTCAAGGGCTGGGTCCGGACCTTCCGGGCCAACCGCTTTATCGCCCTGAACGACGGCTCGACCCTAAACAACCTGCAGGTGGTAGTCGATTTTGAGCAGTATGATGAGAGCCTCCTGCGGCGCATCACCACAAGCGCCGCCCTGTCTGTGCGGGGCAAGCTGGTCCCTTCGCAGGGCTCGGGGCAGGCCGTAGAGGTGCTCGCCGAGGAAATCGAGGTTCTGGGCGACGCCGATCCGGCGGTCTATCCGATCCAGCCCAAGAAGCACAGCCTGGAGTTTCTGCGGGAAAAAGCGCATCTTCGCATGCGCACCAACACCTTTGGGGCCGTCTTCCGGGTGCGTCACGCGCTGGCCTTTGCCATCCACCAGTATTTTCACGATCGGGGCTTTTTCTACCTCCATACGCCCATCATTACCGGCAGCGACGCCGAGGGCGCCGGGGAGATGTTTCGGGTGAGCACCCTCCCCATGGGTGACCCGCCCCGGACCGAGGCCGGCGAGATCGACTGGAAAGAAGACTTTTTTGGGAAGGAAACCAACCTGACCGTCTCGGGGCAGCTCGAGGCCGAGGTCGGGGCTATGTCCCTGGGCAAGGTCTACACCTTTGGCCCGACCTTCCGGGCCGAGAACTCCAACACCACCCGCCACCTGGCGGAGTTTTGGATGATTGAGCCGGAAATGGCTTTCTACGACATCCACGACAACATGGACCTGGCCGAGGATTTCCTGCGGGAAATCATCCGCTTTGCCCTCACCCACTGCCCCGACGACCTGCAGTATCTCCACGACCGGATCGCCCAGGAGGAAAAAAACCTGCCGCAGGCGCAGCGCCGGCCGATGCCGCTGCTGGATACGCTGCAGTTTATCCTCGACAACGGCTTTGCCCGCATCACCTACACCGAGGCCATCGAGCGCCTGCAGCGCTCCAAGCCTTATAAAAAGGGCAAGTTTCAGTATCCGGTCGAGTGGGGCCGGGATCTGCAATCCGAACACGAGCGCTATCTGGTCGAAAAAGACTTCCAGACCCCGGTCATTGTCACGGGCTACCCCAAGGACATCAAAGCTTTTTACATGAAGCTGAACGATGACAACAAGACCGTGGCAGCCATGGACATCCTCTTCCCCGGTATCGGGGAGGTCGTGGGCGGCTCGCAGCGGGAGGAGCGCCTTGACGTACTCCAGGCCCGTATGGCCGAGATGGAGGTGCCCGAGCATGACCTGTGGTGGTATCTGGAGCTGCGCAAATTTGGCACCGCCCCCCACGCCGGCTTCGGGCTGGGCTTCGAGCGCATCATCCAGTTTGTGACCGGCATGACCAACATCCGGGACGTGATTGCCTTTCCGCGCTTTCCCAAAAGCGCGGAGTTTTAGGTCTCGCCGGGGCACGCTGGCCCGGTCTCCTTTCTCGTCATCCGACCCCTCTCTCCCATGTGGAAATCCCTGGGCTCCCTTTTCGTAAGCCAGACTTGCTACGGCTGTGAGCAGGCACTCACCAGCCAGGAGCGCTTCGTCTGCCTCGACTGCCTGTCGCAGATCGAGCAGACACATTTTCACCAGCGCCCCCGGGACAACGAGCTCTACTTCCGCATGGCGGGTCAGCTGCCACTGGCCGGGGCAACCGCCCTCTTTTTTTATGATAAGGCCGGCCGCCTGCAACGCATCATGAAAGCCCTCAAGTACCAGCAACAACCCCGGCTGGGGCCGTATCTGGGCAGCTTGCTGGGGGAGTCCCTGCCAGGAAGTCCCTTCCTGGCAGGCATTGAGGCCATCATCCCGGTGCCGCTGCACAGGCGCAAACAGTTGCAGCGTGGCTACAACCAATCGGAGCGCATCGCCCGGGGCCTGTCCCAGGCCACCGGCCTGCCCGTGCGCACCGACCTGCTGCGCCGGCGGCGCTTCACGCACACCCAGGCCCGGCAGGCGGGCCACGCCCGCTGGGAAAATGTCTCGGGAGCCTTCCTCGCCAAAGGCCATTGCCCCGCTCATGTCCTCCTGCTGGACGATATGGTCACCACTGGCAATACCCTCATTGCCTGCGCTCAGGCACTACTCGCCGGCCCTACCCCACCCCAGCAAATCAGCGTTGCCAGCATCGGGATGGCCCGGCAGGATTGACCTTTTGAGTATGGATTTTTCTTTTCTCTCCCGTCTACATGGTGCGGGGGAGGATCTGCTTTTTCCATTTCACCCCCCCCCATTGCCACGCTTATCCGCCCGAATGACACGTTCACTCATTTTCTATGCGAAAAGCCAACCCTGCGTCTTACTTTTAATCCGTCAAGATAATCGCCTTCCTCTGTGAAACGCATCCGCTACATATTGACCATCGTCTTTTCCCTCCTCTGCCTGGTGGCTACGATCTACGTGCTCACTGCCGAGACCCGGAAAGACGCGCCTATGCCGGAGGAAAGCTGGACCGCACCGACCAGTCAGACCCCTGATTCTTCTCTGATCGGCTTTTGGGAAGACAGCGTAAAGCGTATCTTGCCACCGGATGCAGTTCGCCCCTAAACAGGCTTTACTGAGCACTCACATACTACTAAACCTAACTCTTGAGATGCCGGGGCCAGCAGGCCCCGGCATTTTGGATTGGGCCGTATCTTGTCGGCTGCACGCTCCGTAGCAGGAAATCATGAATGACCCGGGTGCATATCGGAAAATCCTCCACATCGACATGGATGCTTTTTATGCCTCCATTGAGCAGCGGGATCAGCCGGAGCTGCGGGGCAAACCCGTAGCGGTCGGCGGCTCGCGCGAGCGCGGGGTGGTGGCTGCGGCCAGCTACGAGGCCCGCCGCTTCGGCGTGCACTCGGCGATGCCTTCTCTCACCGCGGCCCGCCTATGCCCGGATCTCATCTTCGTTCGGCCCCGATTTGAGCATTACCGGCTGGTCTCCCACCAAATCCGGGAAGTGTTCTTCAGCTATACCGACTTGGTTGAGCCGCTGTCGCTGGATGAGGCCTACCTGGATGTAACGGAAAACAAGCGAGGCATGGAGACCGCCACGGCAATCGCCCGCGAAATCTGCCAGCGCATCTATGCGGAAACCGGCCTCACGGCCTCGGCGGGCATCTCCGTCAACAAGTTTCTGGCCAAGGTGGCTTCAGACATCCACAAGCCGGCGGGGATCACCCTGATCCACCCTGACCGCATGCACGCCTTTCTGGAAAAGCTGCCCATCAAGAAATTCTATGGCATCGGTGCCAAGACTGCCGAGAAAATGCGCCGGATGGGCATCCACA
>RFHL01001023.1 GCA_003696875.1 Bacteroidota bacterium
ATACCGAGGTATCGGCTCGGCTAAGTGGGGCAGGACGTATGCGCCTGCAAGGCGAGGCCGAGCAGGCGCGCCTGCAAATCAGTGGCGCGGGGACTCTGGAAGCGTTTGACTTGCAGGCCAGTGCGGTGGAAGCGATCCTGGGTGGCGCAGCCACGGCGCAGGTCTTCGCGGACCATACCCTGAAAGCCCGGATTTCCGGTGCGGGCTTGGTCAAGTATCGCGGCGAGCCAGAAGTGGTGGAGTCTTCTATTTCTGGGGCGGGGAATATCCGCGCCGACTAGACATTCTATTTGAAAAAACCGTACATCCCCCTGCCGGCATCATGCCGGCAGGGGGACGTATTTTGCTAACCCCTACGCTTCCCGGCCGCGCCAAGCGGATATGGGAATCAGCCTCTTTCTCATTTGGCCTGGATTCCCCGCCACCGCCCCAGGATTTTTCCGTATCTTTGCGCCGCCAATCCGGCAACGAACCCACTTGGGGGCACGTTGCTCAATGCAAAGTTCTACCTCATTACCGTATCTGTTATGAAGCGACACCTGCTGCTTTTCTCGGTCCTGCTCATGCTGAGCCCCCTGATGTGGACCGGCTGTAAACAGGAGGAGCCCAACCCTTCCCTGCTGGAGTATCTGGAGTCAGATGCCCGGCTGTCTTCTTTTCGGGAATTGATGGCGCTGACCCAACTCGACACCACCCTAAACGGTTCCTTTTTCTATACCCTCCTGGCCCCGGACAATGATGCCTTTGCGGCTTTTCTCGCGGCCCACTCGTACGGTAGCTTATCAGAAGTGCCGATGGACTCACT
Source organism: Bacteroidota bacterium (assembly GCA_003696875.1). Taxonomy (GTDB): domain Bacteria; phylum Bacteroidota; class Bacteroidia; order J057; family J057; genus RFHL01. Next base: position 806 of record RFHL01001023.1, read on the forward strand.
ACGGGCGATCGCTATCTACCATATCCAGATAGGCTGGATCGAGCGCAGTGAGTTTACGACCAATTATTACACCACCCCTGCGCCAGGGCTTGATAACCAGCCGCTGGCACTCTATGTGCAGAATGATGATGGGGAGATTGTGCTGAACAATGTGGCCAAAATGGCCCCGATCTCCCTGACTGCCCGGGATGGGCAAATCCACCTCCTAGACGGAGTTATGACGCCGCCCACGCTTCTGGATCTACTGAGTTTTGCGCCCCGCTTTGAGACCATGTATGAGGGTATGCTGGCCGCCGGCTATGCCGATACGCTGGCCGAAGCCCAAGAGATTACCCTCTTTGCCGTGCGGAACGAAGAGTTTGCCGCCTACCTGAACGAAGTCGGAGCCGACAGCCTGGGCGAATTTACCCGGCCGGAACAGCGCGACCTGCTGGGCTATCACATTATGGATGAATTTAAGACCTATCGGGACATGGAACTGATGGCACCGGCGCAGTCTTTTCCGACCATGAATCCCGACCGGGATGTCATTTCCATTCTAAACAGCATCGGTACGATCCTGCTCAATGACCGGGGACGTTTGCTGCTGCTCGACATCCACGGCACCAATGGCGTCATGCACTTGGTAGACCGGGTGTTGGAGATTCCCTAATCGACCATCAGTTTGCGCTGCCAGGTCTGGCGATCACCAAACAGCTGAATCAGATAGACCCCTGGACTGGCCTGTGTCAGGTCCAGGGGTATTTTTTTGTCCTCTCCGAGTGTCTGCTGGACTATTTCCTGGCCATTTAGGCTGATTACTCGCAGATATAGCCATTGTGGACCGGATTCGGACAAGCTGATTTGCCAGTGGTTCAGGTCGATGGGGATCATTCTCAGATTGATCTCCTCAGAGGCCGGGTCTGGCCCGGGGAATTGCAGGGGCAAGGAGCCACTGTTGTATGCATGGGCGCCTATATCAGCCGGGTAATTTCCGAGAGGATTGAGGAAAAAGTCGTGTGGCCCCGGGTCAAGGTTGAATACACTGTTCAGGTCCACGCCTTGCTGGAGGAGGGGGGAGGTTGCCTGTAATTCATAGGCGCTGAGGCTGGGCAGCAGAAAAGGGTCTCCCAGGGTGCCGCCATTTCCCGGGTCGGTAAGCAAGGGGGCAGTCTCCACACCCGTCGGGTTGCCATTGAGGAGTTCCTGCCCGCGGGCGTTGCGCCAGTTGGTCAGGCTGGTAAAAAGGCTGCCCTGATCCCAAAGGTAGAGCGACCCATTGGGATTGTAGTAGCAGTTGTTGACAAAATCGACATGGGTGCCCTGGCTGGGGCCATGAGAGAGGTAGGCCGTACGGGCGTTGCCATAGGTAAAAAAAATATTGTTGGCGACCAGGATGCTGTCGATGCCGCTGCTGATTGATTGAAACGCCCAGGCCTGTGAGCCATTGCTGGCCTCGCTGATATAGACCACATTGTGGTAAATCCGGATATTGGACAGAATAGCTGAACTGTGGCGCCATAGCATGATGCTGCCGTAGCTGTTGGCCCGACCATCGTTTTCGGAAATATTGAACCGGACGGTGCAGTTGCGCAGCGGGCGGGCGTTGGGGTAGGCGGCCAACAGGATGCCCGCCCCGTCGTTGTCGTGGGAGTAGTTGTATTGCAGGACGGAGTTGATGCAACCCCCATCGAGATCAAATCCCCCTCCATCCTTGCTGCTGGTCTGGTTGTGGTGCGATTCGCAAAACTGAATCACCCCGTCTTTGGTATCCCAGAGCCATATGCCTACCGGACCACCACCGGAGTAGGTGTTTTCTCCTCCATTGCCATAGGCGAGGCAATACTCGATCATGGCCCCTTCCGTACAGCTGACGACAATGCCATTGCCGGTATGCGCGTCGTCCTTTCCGATTTGGCCAGGATTGCCATAGGCGGTGCAACGGGCGATATAGACCTCCTTGTGGCTGTAGCCAGTAGAAAGGACTGTCCCGGTCACATAGATGCCGTGATCCCCGTTGTCGTGCGCGACGACATCGGTGATGCCTACCCGGGAATATCCGAGCGTAGCCAGATTCTCATCGGCTGTGATGCTTATGCCGCCTCCATTGAAGCCTTCTACTTCCACATCGTGGATGTAAATCGAATCCAGCCGGTTGGGATTGATCTGATCGGTCAGAAAGGAAATGCCTGAGTGGGGGTTACTGGCTCGACCTGAGCCGATGATGTGCAGGTCAGCAATCTCAAAACCAGCTCCATTTTGGACATGGATACCCGCCTCGTTCCCAGCGTTGATTATGGCACGGCCTTGCCCGAAACTACCAATGTAGATGGGGTGATCAGGGGTCCCCAGGCGCGGGGCGGCAAAAGCGAGGCTTCCGGCAAAGGTTTCCCCCCCTTCTAGCAAAATCGAGTCACCGGGTTGGAAGGGAAAACTATTGACTTGCGTGAGGGTCTGCCAGGCGAGGCCAGGACTGGTCCCGGCCTGCGTATCCGAACCGTTGGGGCTGATATAGTAGACCGTTCCCATAGCAGGTTGGGCAAAGGTGAGGACAGTGAAAAGGCTAAGGATACAGGAACGGCATACATCAAAAAAGTTCATGGTCGGGTGTGTTTGGGAGGGTTGCAGACACATATGAAACAGGCTTCCCTGTTTGGTGCCTAAATGGCCATACAACAGACGTGTTTTGGATGTAAATGTGTTGCCTAAATATAGGGAAAATTTGATACAATACTGGTTGTTATTGGCCAGAATTGGAGACTTATTTCTGAATTTATGGAGATGTGTGCAGGATCTTTCTGGCCCTTGCCCCTGATGTGGGGTGGGAAGAAGGGGATAGACGCCAAAAACTGGCAGTCACTCAGGAGGCTTGAAGCCTCCCCCCGGCGCCTACTTTCACCACTTGTTTGTCGATCAGGTACCGCAGCACCTTTTCCCGCTGCGCGGGACTGCCCACGCTCACCTTTGTGAGCAGTTCGCGGTAGGCGAGGGACTCCTTCGCCAGGGCGGCGAGGATCGCCGCCTGTATGTCTCCATATTCGTCGTCGGAGACGCGTGTTTTGTACCGGCCGATACAGACGTCGCAGCGGCCGCAGGGCTCATGGGCACTTTCGCCAAAATACTGCTGCAGAATCAGGCTCCGGCAGACAGTCTCCTGGTTCACGTAATCCCGCAGCGCCTGCAGGCGCTTGGCCTGCTGGGCTCGCAGGAACTCATACTTCTCCCAATTTAGCTCCCGGCGGGTCAGGGTATGGCGGGGCTGCAAAAAGCGCAGCACCGGCTCGCCCAGGCTGGGCTGATAACTGATCAGATCCTGATCGGCCAGCCGCTGCAGCTGCCGCTGCAGCTCGGGCATCTCCATCCCCAGGCTGCGCGTCCAGCGCGCCGGCTGGAATCGCACCTCTTCCTGATACACGCGGCCCCCGAGGGTCCTTAGCAGGTACTCCACCAGCGGAGCAAGAAAGGGGTGTGCCTGTTGGTACTGCCAGATGCTTTGAGGTGGAGCCAGGACCTGCACTCGGGCATAGTCGTCCTGTTCTTCGGAAAAAAAAATCAGCCCCTCCTGATGCAGGATGCGGAGCGAGTTGTATAAGGGCAAAGCCTTGGTCTCCAGGGCTTTGGTCAGCTCGACCATGCGCAGGGGGTGGGTCTCTCCGGGTATCCCCGTAGTCGATACCCGGTAATACCGGCAAAGCCCTTCGTAATGGTCGCGCACCTGCGTCCAGGGAGGATATTTTTGCCGCGACCAGGTTTCCAGAGCTTGTAGGTCGGCTGCGTTTTTGAAGGCCACGGCCAGGGCCGTTTTGCCATCCCGCCCACCGCGCCCAGCTTCCTGATAATAACTCTCCAGATCCGCGGGCAGGTTATAGTGGAGGACCAAGCGTACATCGGGTTTGTCGATGCCCATGCCGAAGGCATTGGTGGCGACCATGAAGCGGAACTCATTGTCCAGCCAGCGCTGCTGGGCAAGTTCCCGCTCCGAGGTGGGCATACCCCCGTGATAGGCGCCGGCCGGGATGCCGGCCTCGTTTAGGACCCGCGCCAGACGCTCGGTCAGGCGGCGGGTGCGCACATACACGATGCCGCTGCCTCGCGTGCGCCTGGCGATCTCCACGATGCGGCCAGCCGGATTTTCGTCGGCAAGGATGAAGTAGCGCAGGTTGTCCCGCCGAAAGCTTTTGGTAAATACCGCTGGCTGGCGCAAGCCCAGCTTATCGATGATGTCTTCTTTCACCGCCGGTGTAGCCGAGGCCGTCAGGGCGATGATGGGGAGGTCCGGCAACTGTTCCCGGATCTGACCTATCTGGAGGTAGGCCGGCCGAAAGTCATAGCCCCATTGACTGATACAGTGGGCCTCATCCACCGCCAGCAGAGATACCTGCATACGGGGTAGACGCAGGGCAAAGACTTCGGAATCAATGCGCTCGGGCGCCACATACAAGAATCGGTAGGTACCCTGGGTGGCCGCTTCCAGCTTGCGATCTACTTCGGCCTTACTCAGGCCGCTGTGGATATAGGTCGCCGCGATGCCCAGCCGGTTGAGGCGCTCGACCTGATCCTTCATCAGGGCGATGAGGGGGGAAATGACCAGCGTAAGCCCCGGCATCATGAGCCCCGGCACCTGGAAACAAATGGACTTGCCGCCGCCTGTAGGCAGCAGCGCCAGGGTGTCCCGCCCCGCCCGTACACTCTCAATGATACGATCCTGCGGGGCCCGAAAGCCGCTATAGCCCCAATATTGTTGCAGAACCTCTAGCGGACTGGGCATGGAGAGAAGTCAGAAGAGTGAAGTCAGAAGAGAGCAGGCAGGTGAGGAAAAGAAGGCTTATTCCACAATCATTTCTCATGCAATCACACCCGATCCGATGAGTTCGGGGCCGTCGTACCAGGCGGCAAACTGCCCGGGGGTAATGCCTTTTTGCAGTTCGTCGAAGATGACATACAGGCCCTCGGTGGTGGCGTGGAGGGTCGCTCCTTGCAGAGGCTGCCGGTAGCGGATACGCAGATCAAAGCGCCGGGATTGCCCGGGCAGCAGGGCCTGGTCGGGGCGCACCCAGTGGACATCGGCGGTGGGGATAAAGAGGCCGGGCCGGTTGAGGCCGGGGTGCTGTTCTCCCATCCCGACATAGATCACATTTTCGGTCGTATCGGTATCAATGACGAAAACCGGTTCGGGTTTGCCGCCGACCTGCAGGCCGCGCCGCTGGCCGATGGTGAAGAAGTGGGCTCCCTGATGGGTACCCACCACCTCGCCGTCGGCGAGGTCGTAGGTGTACGGCGTTGTGAGGGCCTGCAGGTCGGTACCCCCCCCGCCAGCCAGGACCCGGTCCCGATACATGGGCGCATCGGCCGGGATCTCTATGATCGGCCCCTCTTTGGGTTTCAGTTGTTGCTGGAGAAAGGTGGGGAGCTTGACCTTGCCGACAAAGCAAAGGCCCTGGGAATCCTTCTTGCCGGCGGTTACCAGGCCCCGGGCCTGGGCGATTTTCCGAACTTCGGCCTTTTGTAGATGGCCGATGGGGAATAAGGCCCGGGACAGCTGCGCCTGATTGAGCTGGCACAGGAAGTAAGACTGATCTTTGTTGGGGTCGGCTCCGGCCAGGAGCCGGTGGACGCGCTGCCCATCGAGCTGGACGGTCTCCTTTTGCACGTAGTGGCCGGTGGCCACATAATCGGCCCCGAGCTTCAGGGCTTTATCCAAAAAAATATCAAACTTGATCTCCCGATTGCAAAGCACATCCGGATTGGGGGTGCGGCCCGCTTGATACTCCGCAAACATATAATCGACGATCCGGGCTTTATATTCTGTGCTCAGATCAATGGTCTGAAAGGGGATCCCGAGAGACTCGGCTACGCTCAGTGCATCGTTGCTGTCGTCGAGCCAGGGACATTCGTCGCTGATGGTGACGGAGTCGTCGTGCCAGTTTTTCATAAACAGGCCAATCACCTCATAGCCTTGCTCCAGAAGCAAGACCGCGGCCACGCTGGAATCTACCCCTCCGGACAAGCCTACCACTACACGCTTGGACATAGGTCAAGATTTTTTACAAAAATACGGATTGCCGGGCAAAGGTGCACGCACCCTGCTCACGTGGCCTGTCTACGGGCAGATGCCGGGCCGGGTTAAGCGCGTAGCCGCCTGGGCGGCGACTGGATGAAGGATGCCTATGTGCCTAATTGTGCAGCAGCTTAGCGGAAAAACTTCTCCACCTTATGAATGGCGTTCGGTAGGCTGAATACGACGACCCGGTCACCGTCCTGGATGACGGTGTTCCCATTGGCGATGAAAGAGTCCTCACCGCGGATCACCCCGGCGATGATAGCTCCGCGCGGAAACGGAATCTTTTTGATGGGGATATCCACCACCTGGCACTGCTCGTGCACGACAAATTCCAGGATTTCGGATTCCACGCCGTGGAGGCTGGTCAGGGCAGCCACATTGCCCTCCCGCACATGACGGAAGATGTTGTTTATGGTGATGACCTTTTTGTTGATGAGGGTATCAATCCCGATGTTCTGGGAGAGGCTGATGTAGTCGATGTTTTCGACCAGGGCGATGGTACGCTTGACCCCGTGGCTCTTGGCCACGAGACAGGAGATGATGTTGGTCTCCGAGTCGCCGGTTACGGCGACAAAGGCGTCCATATCGTCGATGCCTTCTTCTTCCAGCAGCTCGACATTGGACCCGTCGCCATGGATGACCATGACCTCAGGCAATTCGTCCGCCAGGGCAAAGCACTTTTCCTTGTTGGCGTCGATCAGCTTGATGTCGTAGCGGCCACTGGCGAGCTTGGCAAACTCCCGGCCGATCAGGCTCCCCCCAAGGATCATGATGTTGCGGATTCCAAATGCTTCTTTGCCTGCCATTCGCATCACATCCTGTACGCAGTCTGGCTTGCTGATAAAGTAGGCATGGTCGCCTGAGTGGAAGGAGGTGTCCCCACGAGGGATCAAGGTGCGGTTTTCGCGCTGTATCGCCACGGCTGTGAAGGCCAGATTCGGATTTAGCTTGACCGCCTCAATAAGGTTCTTGCCGACTAGGGAGGCGTTTTTTTCCAGAACCAGGCCGGTGAGCGCCAGTTTACCCTGCCCGAATTCAAAGGAGTCGGTCAGGGTTGATAGCTTGATAAGCCGGTAGATTTCCTTGGCCGCGAGATCTTCAGGAAAGACCATGGAGTCAATCCCCATATCTTCCATGTCCAGTTTTTCCTTGTCCAACTGGAACTCCGGGTTGGTGATCCGGACAATGGTTCGGGCTGCTCCCAGGTGCTTGCCGATGAGGGCGGTGGTGATGTTGGTGGCCTCCGAGGAGGTCGCGGCGATGAGCAGATCGGCTTGCTTGATGCCAGCGTCTTCGAGCAGGCGGATCGAGAGCGCATTGCCTTTGAGGGTGCGTACGTCAATATGCGACTCCGCGTAGGCTAGTCGATCGTCCGCCATGTCAATCAGTACAATGTCGTGCTCCTCGTGAGAGAGCATCTTGGCCACATGGAAGCCTACTTCGCCGGCTCCCGCGATAATGATGTGCATGGAAAGAGGGTTGAGAAAAGGACCCCGGTTTTACCGTAGATTTTTGCAGTCGGTGAGAATGGTCCGCTTGACGCGCCTGGGGTCATTGATGATGTCGTAAAACGAGTCTAGATAGTCCAGCGCCTCCTGCTTGTCGGCTTCCCGGAGGTAGGGGAAATCGGTATACTGGTCGAATATCGCGGCTTTTTGTTGCCGGAACAAATCCAGGACTAGGTCGAGCTCTTCCTCTGTGGGGCAAGTGGAGCGGAAGAGTCGCTGCCGGACACTTTTGATCCCAAGTTGCTCATTGGGGACGGCGTAGTGCGTGTCGACCAGACCTGAATAGTCGAAGTCGTATGGGACGACATAGTAATTGGGTTCCAGGGGGTTGGCACTGCGTAGGATCTTGACATTATGAAGGTTGCCGACAGCCCAGTCGGTATTTCCAATCATATAGTTGAACACCGCTGCCAGCGTGAGCTGGTGCTGCTCCAGAGACGAGCGCGGCATGCGTTCGGGCTTGAATACGATGCAGCCATTGCGGGCGGCCACCTGATCATCGTCTTCGATGATGAAGCCATGTTGCCGGAAGGGGGCCTTTTTGCCCCGGACATCTACGTAGGTAATGTCCAGCATTCGGACCCGAAAACTCTTGTCAGTGAGCTGGTTATACAGTTTGTAGGCCATGTATTCCCGGTACAGGTAGGTCTGGTAGATATCCTGATCCCGACAAGTGGTAACCACCTTGAGCTTGCCCTGATCGGTCAGAGAAGGGAGTCCGAAATCTGCGTCTTCTACGTTGAAGCGAATAGGCGGAAAGGAGCAGTAGCGCCGCCGGAACTCTCCCCGGGCCTTGACCCGGATGGTGCGGGTGATGCTGTCGGTTGGGGTAGGGTAGATTGTCAGCTCGGCATCCTGGTACTCTGGCTCCTGGTTTTTCTTTTTCACCAGGGCCTTGTAGTCGAAGACAAGCTTCATACGCAGGGGAGTTTCTTCCCCGAAGAGGTCGAAATCTGCGCCTACCTGGGCGGGGAGGTCTGACCACAAGCAGGCCAGAAACAGAAGGAGAGCGGCAATACGGTTCATAAGCTAGATGGGTCTAACCAGAGATGGAGCCCAGAAATTGAGGAGAAAGCCGAGGGGATGCGAATAATCGGCAGGGAAGATTCTGGTACGTATAGATTGGGCTTTTGTGTTAGGTCTCCTATGAATATGCAAAAAAAGCCGCGCTTTCATCCCCCCAATGCCCCGCATTTTTAGCCTGCCGGCAGGAAGATGCGGTAAGAACCTCGCTATCATCGCATTTTTCAAGGAAAGAAATTTTATGAGATTTGATTGACTCATGCTTTCAGCTATTAAATCCATGAAAAAGTCTTTTCCCCTCCTCCTGCTTCCCTGGTTTGTGCTGCCACTTATCCTCATATGGTGGGGCTGGCCCCAGCCGACCGTGCCGGGGGAGCGGATTCAGGTAGAGGCCTCCTCCACCGAGGTTCGTTATGACCTGCGCACCCGGGCCGAGGAAGCGGCCCGGCAGGAATTTCTGCGTACCATGGACCCCGCTCTGGGCGATGTGCCCCGGGAGCGCCTGCTCCTGGCCTACCAGGAGTTGCAGCGCCGTGCCCAGAACAGTCAGCGCGCCGCCATTCCCAACCTGGTATGGCGCCATCGCGGCCCCGCCAATGTCGGCGGCCGCACCCGGGCCCTCATCGTCGATGCCAACGATGGCACCGGCAAAACCGTCTGGGCCGCCGGGGTCTCCGGCGGGCTCTGGAAAACCACCGATATCACCGCCATTGAGCCGGTCTGGCAGGAGGTCGACGATTTCTTTGCCAATCTGGCCATCACCTGCATGGTACAGGACCCCGCCAATCCGCTGATCATGTACTTCGGGACCGGCGAAGGATTTTATAATTCTGATGCCGTGCGAGGCGATGGCATCTGGAAGACCACCGATGGCG
>RFHL01001024.1 GCA_003696875.1 Bacteroidota bacterium
GTAAAGGCGATTTTGGGTTACTTTGCTGACTTCCAGTCGCTCCATTTCTGCTTGTTTGCGCTCCAGAAGGGCCTGCCGCTCGGCGATACCGGCGGTGAGTTCGACTGATTTCTGATGCAGATAGGCTTGTGATTGTTCAATGAGGGCCAACTGGTGCTGCCGCTGCCGGCTTAACTGCCGGTAGTACTGGGCTTTAAGGTAGGCCTCGGTCAGGGTCCCTGACCCGAGCAGGGCCCACCAGATGTTTTCTTCGTCCTGATGTACATAGGCTTCGCGCAGGGATTGCAAATAGGCGGCACGAATATCTACCATATCCTCTTCCATCGCACAGACGATCTCGTCGAGTTGGGCGATTTCGCTGGTTGCGCGCTGAATTTCCTCCGTGAGGGTGATGATCAGGCGTCGTCTGAGCGATATTTGTTGATTGATCAGCTCCAACTCGTGAAAGGAGCGGTCCCGCTGGTGCTCGGTTTCCTGAAGCAGGTTGTCAGTCAGGCGAATCTGCTGCTGCAAGGTCTGCCGGTCTGGCAGCTCTTGTGCCGGCAGGCACAGCGCGGTCAGCAGCCCCCCCAGTAGGGTCAGCTGCCGTAGATAAGGAGCAAGGTAGTTATGAAAAATGCTCGGTATCATACCGCGGATCAGATGGATTCACGCTTATGGCCCTTCTTTTCGGAGGTACCCTTCAGGTACCTGAAAGCTGAAAGAAAGGTCGTCGGGGTTAATCTGTATTTTTTTATGTTCAAATTCCACCGAAAAAGGTGCTGGTTGTAACACCGAGACCAGGCCCTGCTGAGGGACTTGGGTGCCGCCTTCGGCGGCAAAGTCTCCGTACGTGATGGCGGTGGCCTGGTTTCGCTCCGGGTTTTCAGCCTTAATCTCCACGAGCTTGTACAATTGCGGGTCGATGGCATAGGAAAATCGGGTGCCGGCCGCTTCCCCGAGGAAGCGGCGGGGATTACCTGTGCGGCTTTCCGCCTTCAGGCTGGTCGGTAGCGGATGAAAATTGCCCAGAATCAGATCCTGCAGCAGCCCAAAGTCGGCCGGTAGCCCGGTAAACTCTTCCGCCGCCCCAAAGGCGGCCACGGTCAGGGTCTGGTCCAGCTTGTTGAGCACAAAGATGGAATCGGGCCGCACCAGGATGCGCAGGACTTCGATAATTTTCTTGACCTGAATGAGCATCAAGCTGTCTTTGGCAATATGAATGCGGTACTTGACCGAGAGATTGGACATGTCGCCTTCGGGCATATCAAGTTGCGCCTGACCCGAAAGGGCCAGCTGCGCAAAGTCCAGGCTGGCGGCCTCCGTTTTTTCGAGCAGCTTTTGTGCCTCCCGCTCGGCGGCCCCGCCGCCGCTCGTCCCCCGAAAGAGGCCGCAACTGCTCAGCAGCAGGAGCAGCGGAAAAAACAGGAGGGAAGATGGGCGCATGAACAAGCGGTTAGGCATAGGAAATGGGATTGTAGAATCAAGATACTCAAAGGCTTTGAAAGGAAAGACACCCGTGAACGGGTCTTAAAACTGTGCTCGAAAAGGAAGCGCTTCTCCCTGAGGATTCTGCGGGTTCACAATTACCTCCTCGACCCGAGCCAGGGGAGGCCCCGTATGACACCACCGGATCAAGGCCTGCAGGGCCGCTTCTGCCCCCTCGGCCTCCAGGTACACCGAGCGGTCTGGCTCATTGCGGACAAAGCCCGCCAACCCCAGGCGGTTGGCTTCCTGCTGGGTGGACTGGCGGAAAAAAACGCCTTGCACCTTGCCGGTGACACGGATGGCGTAGCGCTTCATATAGAAAAAGTAGGGTCAGATTGGGATATGGGAAAAGGTGGCTCCGTCCAGGCTATTATTCCTGCTGCAACTTGTCGGCCAGGTCAAAGCGGGCACCGGCATCCAGGGCGCGTTGCCATTGGGTGCGGGCCTCCGTGGCCTGCCCGGCCTGCCACAGGGCATCTCCATAGTGCTCCAGCAGCAATGGGAGCGGGTGCTCCCGGACCAGCGGCTCCAGCGTCCTGACGGCCTGAGCCGCCTGCCCGTTTTGGAGGAGAATCTGGGCATAGATATCGACCCATTCGGGCCGAAGGGGTTGCTTGTCCAGCGCTTGCTGAATAGCGGCCTGGGCCTCGGAGCCCGCTCGCAGGTAGCGGGCCTGCCAGGCGCGTACCTCAGGGTCATCCCCCGCAGCCGCCAGGGCTGCCTGCAGGGCGGCTTCTGCCTCGGCAGGTCGTTCGCGTCCCTGCTCTACCAGGGCCATGAGGCCCTGGGCACGGTGCAGCAGGGCCGCCTCGGCGGTCCCGAGTCGCAGGATTTTGCGCAGGGCATTATGAGCCGCCGCCCAGCGGCCTGAGCGCTCCCCTGCCAGCGCGTAGTAATACAAAAATTGCTCCTGGTTGGGATAAAATTCCAGCGCTTCGGAGGCATCCTCATACAGCGCCTCGAAGTCAAGGGCTTTGCGACTGGCCTGCAGGAGGTCCAGCCAAAGGGGGATGTTTGCCGGCTCGGCCAGTACGCCCTCGCGCAGATAGTAGCGCGCCGAGTCGGTGCGACCTTCCAAGCTGAAAAGGAGCCCCCTTACGGAAAAGAGGGCAGAGCTGCCAGGGTGGGCTTCGCCAAGGAGGCTCGCCAGGCGCTGCATCCGTGGAAGCAGGCTGGGGTCGCCGGCGACATAATCCATCATCTGCTGGATGATTTTCAGCTTGCCTTGGACCTCCACCTCGGGATTGGCAAAGGCGAGAAACAGATATTCATCCGATTTTTCGATGTCATCCTGAGCTTTGTAATAATCGGCCAGGGTGAGCATGGCAAAGCCATTGGCTGGAGAACTGGCCAGCAGGTCTTCGAGGGTTTGTATCGCAGCAGCCTCCTGACCGGCCTCCATCAGCAGATGATACCGTTTCTCATAATACCCCTGGACAAAGGGATTGAGTTCGATCAGGCGGGCGGTCGTCTCCAGGGCCCCGGCCTGGTCCCCTTGCTGCTCCTGGATCAGCAGCCGGCGACGGGCGCTCTCCTCGGTTTCGCCGGTGCGCTGGTCCAGCTCGTCGAGGACCGACAGGGCTTCCGGGAGTTGGTTGTTGCGCACATACAGCTCGCACAGCCCCAGAAAGGCCTCAACCCGATCTGGAAAGCGGCGGGTGATCTCCCGCTGCACGGCGATGGCCTGCGGATAGTTCCCGGCAGCTTCATAGGCCTGCCGCAGCGTATGCTGGTACCAGTAGTTGCCGGGTTCGGCAC
>RFHL01001025.1 GCA_003696875.1 Bacteroidota bacterium
CTCTATCCCCTCCGCTTTCAGCCCCGCTACGTCGAGAAGATCTGGGGCGGACAAAAGATCCGCACCGTTTTGGGCAAGGACTTTGGTGCCGCCGCCAACTGCGGCGAGACCTGGGAGGTCTCTGGCGTTCCGGGTCACCTCTCCATCGTCGCCGCCGGGCCTCTCGCCGGCCAGTCCTTGGCCGACCTGCTTCGCACGCATAGGGCCGATCTGGCCGGACAGTCGGTCTATGACCGTTTTGGCAACACCTTTCCCCTCCTGATCAAGTTTATCGACGCCGCTGACGACCTCTCGATCCAGGTCCACCCCGACGACGCCCTGGCCCAGCAGCGGCACGGCTCCTTTGGCAAGACCGAGATGTGGTACATCTTTGATGCCGACCCCGGTTCTCGCCTCTTCGTCGGCTTCAACCAAGACCTCGACCCGGCCAGCTATCAGGCTGCCCTGGATGAGGGCCGTATCCTTGACGTCATCCATACCGAGGCCGTTTCTCCCGGTGACGTCTACTTCATACCCGCCGGCCGGGTCCACTCCATCGGCAAAGGCCTGCTACTGGCCGAGATCCAGCAAACCTCTGATGTCACCTACCGCTTATACGATTTCGACCGCGTCGACGCGAACGGGCAAGGCCGGGAACTGCACACCGAGCTTGCCCTCGACGCCATTGACTTCGATCGCCCGCCGACCTATGCCACTGATTACGACCGCGAGGCGGCCGACGTCGAGCTGGCCAGCTGTCCCTACTTCCAGACCCATCGTTTGGCGCTCAGTGCCACGATGACCCGAGACCTATCCGGACGCGACTCTTTCACTATCTTCATCTGCGTAGGGGGAGGGGCCACCCTGCAGGCTGGCGACCATCATACTTCCCTCCGCCTGGGCGACGTGATTCTGGTCCCTGCCTGCTTGTCGGCGGTCCAGCTTATTCCCGATGGCCAGGTCTCCCTGCTGGAGACCTGGGTGCCCTGATTTCCCCATGCATGAGAATGTGGGCGTGACCCTCCCTGGCCGCAGCCGTGGCCAGGGAGGGTCGGGGCGTTCCGGGGTGCCGTCCTCCGGACCCTCGCTTCGCTCGGCCCTCCACGCCCCTCACGCCGCCGCAGGCCTTCGCCTCAGATTTTCTTCAGGATTCCGGGGTATATTCGGCTTTTGTTTTGCCCAATCCCCTGGATAAAGGATATGAAAGTCCTGATCGTAGAATACGAAGCCGAACTCCTCGCCAATCTGACCGACTACCTCGGGCAGGAAGGATTTGTTTGTGAGCAGGCCGATGCCTTCCACGCTGCCGTCGAGAAGATCGCCGCCTTTGACTACGACATCGTCGTCCTGGACCTGATGCTGCCCGATGGCAACGGCCTGGAGCTGCTGCGCCAGCTCAAACAAGACTTTCCCGAGACCGGGGTCCTCATCGTCTCTGCCAAGAACGCCCTCGACGACAAGCTCGCCGGCTTTGAACTCGGAGCCGATGACTACCTCACCAAGCCCTTTCATCTCCCCGAGCTCGTGGCCCGCCTGCGGGCCCTCTATCGCCGGCGAAAGTTTGAGGGACAGCCGGTGGTTCGCTTCGAAGAGCTCAGCCTCTATCCTGAGTCCCGCGAGGCCCGCGTCCATGATGAACTGATTGATCTTACCCAGAAGGAGTACGACCTGCTCGACTACCTCCTCGCCAATCGCGACCGGGTCCTGACCAAGCAGGCCATCGCCGAGCACCTTTGGGGCGACTACGTCGACCTTTACGACAGCTTTGACTTTGTCTATCAGCATATCAAAAACCTGCGCAAGAAGCTCAGCAAGGCAGGCGCCGGCAACTACATTCGTACCGTCTACAGTTTGGGCTATTCCTTCAAAACCTCGGCCTCATGAGGCTTATTACCCGAATTACGCTTCAGAACCTGCTGATCGCGCTGGTGATCTTCCTGATTGGGGGATTGCTCACCTACGAGATCTTTAACATGCAGGTCCGCAAGGAGACGGACTATGACCTGCGCACCTCGCTCCGCCATATCGAGGCGTATCTGGCCCAGGGGATTCCCTACGAGCAGCTGCTCCGCGAAAAACTCAGCATCCGGCCCGTTGCGCCGGACAGCAGCCGGCTCGATCAGTTGGTCTTTTCCGACACCCTGGCGCCGCACTTGCGGCCCGATCGCATGGAGTGGCAGCGCAAGCTCAGGGTGGTACGAGCCATCGGCGAGAAATGGTATGAACTGGAACAGTATTCCGTGATTATCGAAGCCGATGATGTCGTGTCCACAGTCACCAAGTCGCTCCTGTGGCTCTTCAGCCTGCTGGTGGTGACGCTGACCGCCGTCAACTATGGCTTTTTTCGCTGGCTGTTGCGTCCTTTCCAGCGCATGCTTGGTGTCATTCAGGCCTTTGATCTGCGCAAAAGCGAGCCCACCGAATTGCCCACCTCGCGCATCCAGGAGTTTGCCGAGCTCGGCGAGCGGCTCGGAGGGCTCATGACCTACGTGCGGCAGGAGTACCGGGCCCAGAAGGAATTTTCCGAAAATGCTTCCCACGAAATCCAGACTCCGCTCGCCATCGCTCGTGGCAAGCTGGACCTGCTGGTCCAGTCCCCTCGCCTGAACGAGGAAGACCTCGCCCTCGTGGGAGCCACCTACGATGCGGTCAACAAGCTGTCCCGCCTGGGCTCTGCCCTTACCTTGCTGACCAAAATCGAAAACCGGGAATTTGTCCCGGCGGAACAGGTCGAGCTACGCGCCCTCATCGCACGAAATCTCGAAGGTCTGGCTGAGCCGCTGGCGCTCAAGCAACTACGGCTGAGCCAAGATATGCCCCAAGCCCGTACTGTACTCGGGCATCCGGGCCTGCTCGACATCCTGCTGTCCAACCTGCTCAAGAATGCTGTTCGACACAACTTTGAAGGCGGAGGCCTTTCCATTTCCCTGACCGAGGCTCAGCTTGTCATTGCCAACACTGGCGACCCTTTGCCTTTTCCGGCCGATCAGATTTTTGAGCGCTTCAAGCGCGACCGCCGGCAAAACAAGTCCCTGGGTCTGGGACTTGCCATTGCGCGTCGCATTGCCCAACTCCACGGTTTCGACTTACGCTACGCGTATGCCGGAGGGCAGCACCAGCTCATCCTGGTCTTTTAACCCGGTTGGTTGCTCAGAGGGCGGGAGGTATGTTCTTCATTCTGGCAGATCCGAATGGGTTCGCGACTGAGGGTGATCTCAGGAAGTTCCGGGGTACTTTCGTCCTTGGGGTAGGGGAGACGCGCCAGCACTTGCCGGGTGGCTTCCACCCGGGCAAAGGTTTTCTGGTTGGCCTCGATAATGAGCCAGGGCGCGTGCGGAGTATGGGTCTCGGCAAACATCTTCTGCTTGTACTCGGTGTAGATGTCCCACAGTTCCTGAGCCCGTTCGTCTACGGGGGTCATCTTCCACTTTTTCAGGGGGCTGCTCTTGATATCCTTGAAACGACGGGCCTGCTCCTCCTTGGTAATGGAGAAATAAAACTTAATCAGGTAGGTACCCGATTCGATGATCATTTTTTCGAAATGATTGACCTGTCCCATAAAGATGGCATACTCCTCGGGGGTGCAAAAGCCGTTGACCGGCTCGACCACAGCCCGGTTGTACCAGCTCCGGTCAAAAAAAACAATCTCGCCGGGCTTGGGAAGCCGGTTCACGTAGCGTTGGAAATACCATTGTCCGCGCTCCTCCTCGGTGGGCTTGGGCAAGGCCATGATGCGGTAGTGCCGCGGATTGATGTGGGCGGTCATCCGGCGGATGGCCCCGCCCTTACCGGCCGCGTCGCGGCCTTCGAAAAGGATCACCACCCGTTTTCGCTGCTCGATGACCCACTGCTGCATCTTGATCAGCTCGGTCTGCAGGGAGCGCAGGCTCAGTTCATAGCGGGCGAGTCGCAGGGCCCGCTCCACATTCACCTTCTTGTCTGCCATCAGATATTTGAGGCCGATCTTGGAGTTGAGGATTTCGAGATCTTCGGGAGAGAGAGGGAGTTCGGCCATGGGTTAGATATCGATTTGCGCTTGATAGCGGAAATAGCGGATGATCACATTGGGGTCTGGGAGCAGGGTGGTGCGGGCCCGAGACTTGCCGGTATAGTCAAACTGCGACAGCACATAGCGCATGCTTTCCAGCCGGGCCACCCGTTTGTCATTGGTTTTCACGATGATCCATGGACTGAAGGTGTTGTGGGTTCGGGAAAACATCTGCTCTTTGTAATAGGTGTAGCGGTCCCACAGCTCTTGTCCCTTCATGTCGACCGGGCTGAATTTCCACTGCTTCAGGGGGTTTTGTAGCCGTGACTCAAAGCGGCGTTGTTGCTCTTCCCGGGAGATGGAAAACCAGAACTTGATCAGGTGCACACCGTCTTCGTACAGCATATGCTCAAAGCCGGGAACCTGCACCATAAAGCGGTCATATTGCTTTTTGGTACAAAACCCCATCACCGGCTCGACGACGGCCCGGTTGTACCAGCTCCGGTCAAAGAAGACGATCTCCCCGGGGTTGGGGAGCTCCTTGATGTAGCGGCGAAAGTACCACTGTCCCATCTCTACCTCAGTAGGGCGGGATAGGGCCACAACTCGCATGGAGCGAGGGTTCAGGTGCTCTACAAAGCGCTTGATGGAACCGCCCTTGCCGGCCGCATCGCGGCCTTCAAAGATCACGGCTACCCGCAGCTTTTTCTGGTATACCCAGCGCTGCAGGTTGACCAGCTCGGTCTGTAGCTGCTTGAGTTCTTCCTCATACCGTAGGTTACGGAGGGTTTTGTTGAGTTTGATCCCTTTCTTCTCGGCAATCTTGAGAAGGTGCTGGCGGGTCTTGGCTTGATTGAGGTCTTTGGCAGAAAACATAAGGATGCCTCGGGGGAAAAGAGAGTGTGTGGATGGAGGGTGCGGGGCCCATGGCCCGCCGGCACCCCTTTTTTGATTGAGAGCAAAAAAGTTTGAGAAAGGTATTTCTAAAGATAAAAAAAATTGGCTGGCTTACCAGCTTTTGGCGAGGTCGGCGGCGATGGCCTGCCCGGCGAGCCAGCCGCCCGTCCAGGCGGCCTGGAAGTTGTAGCCTCCGGTGACGGCGTCGATATCCAGCACCTCGCCCGCCAGGTGGAGCCCGGGCCATACCCGGCTCTCAAAGCGCCGGAAGTCCACCTCCCGGAGGCTCACGCCTCCGGCCGTGACAAACTCTTCCTTGAAGGTGCTCTTGCCCTGCGCCCGCAGGCGGGCGGCCGTGAGCTCCTGGAGCAGGGCCGTCATCTCCTTGCGCCGCAACTGGGCCCAGGTCTGGCCGGGCGCGACGCCGGCCTGTTGCACCATCCGCTCCCATAGTCGCTGCGGGATCGCCCCGAGGCTGTGGTTGACGACCTTTTTGCGAGGACGCTCACGGCGGGCTGTCTCCAGATCGGCCATCACCGCCTCGGGGGATTGTCCGCACCAGTTGATGACCAGCTCAAAGCGGTAGGCCACCTTCTCCAGCGCCCGGGCCCCGATCGCCGACAGTTTGAGCACGGCGGGGCCACTCAGGCCCCAATGAGTGATGAGCAAGGGGCCGCTCTGGCTCATTCCCAAGGCGGGAAGGCTGACCTCCGCCTGAGGCACTGAGACCCCGGCCAGGCCTTCCAGCCGGGGATCGCGGATGTTGAAGGTAAAGAGAGACGGCACCGGCGGCACCATCTGGTGGCCCAGTTCGCCCAGCAACTTCCACATACGGGCACTGCTGCCGGTGGCGACGAGCAGACGCTCGGCGTAGAGGGGTCCGCGGGCCGTACTCACCTCCCAAGCCCCCTCGCGGGGGCGCAGGGCCTGTACCGCAGTGCGGGTGCGCACCACCACCCCGGCGGCCCGGGCCGCCTTTTGCAGGCAATCGACCACCGATTGAGACTGATCGCTGACCGGAAACATGCGTCCATCGGCTTCGACTTTGGTCTCTACCCCCCGATCACCGAACCAGGCCACCGTGTCCGCCGGCCCAAATTTGTGAAAAGGTCCCAGCAGCTCCCGCTGCCCACGGGGATAGGCCTGTACCAATTCCTTGGGGTCCCAACAGGCGTGGGTCAGGTTGCAGCGACCACCGCCGGAGATGCGTACCTTGCCCAGGACCTCATGGCCCTGCTCCAGGATCATGACGGCCAGCCCCGGGCAGGCTTCGGCCGCCACTACTGCGCCAAAAAAGCCTGCCGCCCCTCCGCCTGCGACCAGCAGGCGAGGCGGCACACCAGCAGCGCGCACACGGGTAGCAAAGGGATTAGTCGCCAATACCAGCGGAATTTAGAAGGAGACAACACGAAAACCGAACCAGGGCTCTCAACCATCGAACCCGGGACCTCGAACTTACCAACCATTTTCCCGGATGACCCGGGCGTACCAGTGCGCTGAGTCCTTGGGCGTACGGGTGCCCGTGGCGAAGTCCACGTGGTGCAGCCCAAAGCGCTTGCTGTAGCCCGAGGCCCATTCGAAATTGTCCATGAAGGACCAGAGGAAGTAGCCGCTCAGGTTCACTCCGGCAGCTATGGCTTCATGACAGGCGGAGATATAGCCTCGCGCAAAGTCGATGCGCCTTTGGTCGTGCACGGCTCCATCCTCGACGACATCGTCAAAGGCACAGCCGTTTTCGGTGATGATGATCTCTGGTCGCCCGTAGCGGGCGTCGATCCACTGCAGCAGCTTGCGGCAGCCCCAGGGCACGATGGTCCAGCCCATGCTGGTTTTTTCCCAGGTGGGATCGGCCGAGAGCTTGACGGCCTGATCTTCGGACAGGCCGCCATTGCCGTAGATACCAGCGTAGAGATCGTCGCCAGGCTGGGCCTGGGCGGCATAGCTGGTGGTGTAGTGGTTGAGCCCAAAAAAGTCCGAGGAGCCCGTCAGCTTGACTTTTTCAGCTTCGCTAAAGGTGGGCAGCCGCTCACCCAGGCGCTCGCGCATGACGGCCGGGTAGTCACCCCGGTAAACCGGGTCGGCAAACCAGCCGAGGAAAAATTCGAGGGCGCGCTCGGCGGCGGCCTTATCCTCGGCGCTGTCCGTTAGGGGCTCACGCCAGTCGGCATTGTTGGTGATGCCGATGCGCCCGCCCTGCCGGGCCTGAAACTGGGTCCGGTAGCAATCCACGGCCTCGGCATGGGCGCGCAGCAGGTGGTGCCCGACGACATAAGGTTCGCGATTGGAGATCCGACCCGGGGCAAAAGTACCCTGCCCGTAGCCGAGAATGGCCACCACCCAGGGCTCATTCAGGGTGATCCAGTGTTTTACCCGATCCCCAAAAGCCTCGAAGCAGATCTCGGCATAGCGCCGGAAATAGGTGGCAATGTCTGGGTTGAGCCAGCCGTCGTCTTCCATTTGGAGGGCGAGGGGCAAGTCCCAGTGGTAGAGCGTCACCCAGGGGGTGATGCCGTGGGCCAGCAGCCGATCAATCAGCTCGGAGTAAAAGCGGATACCCTCAGGGTTGGGTTTCCCTTTGCCATCGGGCTGGATGCGAGGCCAGGAGATGGAAAAGCGGTAATGCTTCAAGCCCATCTCGGCCATGCGCGCGATGTCCTCAGGATAGCGGTGGTAGTGGTCACAAGCGATCTCGCCGGTGTCGCCCTGGTGTACCCGGCCGGGGATACGACAAAATGCGTCCCAGATGCTGGGCCCCTTGCCGCCTTTGTCCCAGGCCCCTTCAATCTGGAAACTGGAGGTACTTGTCCCCCAAATAAATCCCTCCGGAAAGTGTGGCATATCGGCAGATGTGAGGTGGCCTAAACAGAGGGACGAAAATAGGCAACGGACCCTTGGGGAACAACCTGCTTTGTCCGGGAACAGGGGCGGATTTTTCCGCCATCCCATCACCACCAGGATATGTCGGATGATACGGTCTACTGCTGGGTCTCCTTCGATCTGGATGCCTTTCCAGATGTCGGCTCCTTGTATTTGAGTTCCCTACCAGATAGAACTGGGGCATACGCGCATAGGTCCGACCCTTACAGGGTCGACGGGGAAACTGATACTGGTGCTACCAAGGTTCAACCCCTCTGGGGTTTGAAGAAGGGCTCGACCGCATAACGCCCATGCCGTAGGAGGAGTAGGGACAGGTCGCGACCTGTCCCTACTCCAGTGCCGCTATCTGAAAGAGGAGCCTCATACCCGCAGAATTATGCGGAAAGGGCCGCCCCGCATTGGGTGCAAAACTGGTCCCCCGGTTGAAAGGGAGTCTGGCAAGCCGGACAGCGCGCCTCAGGCGGGATAACGAAGTTTTCGTCCCGATCCAGAATGCGTTGATATTCTCCTTTACTCACCCATTGGAAAAGCTGCGACGCCCGGATGATGGTAAAGGGCTGATCGTTTTCATAGCCGGCCATAAAGCGAATTAGCTTGTCGAAAGTCCCCTCTTTGATGTCGTCAAAATCCCGTGCCTGCCGCCGCAGGTCTTCGACGGTCACGCGGCCATGATACTTCTCCGGCAGGCCGGCAATTTTGATCAGGGCCTGCCCGGCCACCTCGACGTCCTGGCAGGTCAGGAGCCCCGCCCGGTCGGCGGTAAACTCAGACATGCGGTACCAGTGCATCAGGGCGATCTGGATGGGCATGGAGAGCAGATTGCCCAAGCCAAGGGTGGCATCGCTGATGAGCTGCGCGATCAGGCGCAGCGAGTCGGCCATCATGCGATAGAGGACGTGGTTGCTTTTGATATGGCCCAGTTCGCGGCCCAGCAAAAAGAGCAATTCCTGCTCACTGAGCAGGTCGATGGCGCCGGAAGAAAGCACAACGATGCGTCGCTTTTCCC
>RFHL01001026.1 GCA_003696875.1 Bacteroidota bacterium
CACCGGGGACCATGGGGTTGCCGGTGCCGAGACCGGCAGTATTGGTGCCGGTATAGGGATTGGTGAGGGCGTAGGACAGGGAATCGCCATCGATATCGGTGGCGGAGTGGTCAAAGCTAAACTGCTGATTGGCACAGAGAAAGATGGGCGGCACCTCGTCAAAGGTGGGCATGTTGTTGCAGAGGGCCTCGTCCTGACCCGGGATCCGGGCTAGGAAGGTGATGCCCTCGCTCAGGGGCTGGGCGAGGTTGGTGATGGCCGCATTGCGGCAGCAGCGGGACCAGCCCAGATAGTAGCCGCCCGGCCGGGGCGGCAGGGTGAGTGTGGTGGTGTAGACGCCTTCTTCCACACATATATTCGGGATCGTCGCGACGCAGTCGTCCCAGTCATTGGGCTGGATCTGCGGGGTGAGCGGCGGCTTGGAGATGGTCGTGGTCTGGAAAATGGTGCCGTTGTCGCCCCGGAAGATAAAGAGCGTCAGGGGGTCGTCGAAGTCGGCCTGCCCATTTTGGCAGTCGCGGTAGAGGATGAGCGTGAGGTCATACACGCTGTTGACCGAGTCTACACATTCGTAATAGAGCTCAGCTCCCACGATGTGCGTAGCCCACAGCGAGTTTCCCAGGGACGTCAGAGAGATGAAGCCCAGTATGGTCAGCAGGCGCTTGATCATGGCGGCAATACAGTTTCCAGTGAGTGAGTGAAGCGTGAGGAAGCAGACAGGGTGAGGTGACGCGCAAGAAATCCTGCTGATTGCGTTGCACCGGTTGGCGGCTTCGGAAGGTGTGTGTGCGTACGCGTGCTACATAGGCGGCAGGTTGAGATGGGTATCTGGCTGGGAGGCCCCTCTACATAAGGAGACGAGTGTCAGGAGCGTGGCGCTGGGTATGACCTCACACTTTTATTCCTAACCATTGAAAGCCCATTTTGATCCGCTTTTTCCGTTTTTTTCCCTCCGCATTCGAGATCATACCTTTTTTCGGGCCAAATCCAGACAAATTGGGGAACAGTAAGTTAAAATTTTTTCCATACAAAGCCTGAAACAAAAGACGCAAGCCGTGACTTGATTAGGGAGATCAGAATCAACCATCGGCAGCCGTAGGGACTGGTCCGAGACTCCTGAAAAAGCTCGTTTCTCCTCCCAAGGAAGATTCTGGCACTATCCCGGAAAAAGCGTAGCTTTGGCCCGATTATGAGTGAGGCGATCCAGCAGATACAGGCTCCTATTGCCAAGGAGCTTACCTACTTTGACAAGTACTTCCGTTCGGCGATGCGCACGGAGGTGGCTTTGCTGGATCGTATTACCCGCTACCTGATCAAGCGCAAGGGCAAGCAGCTGCGGCCGATGCTGGTTCTCTTCAGCGCCCATATCTGTGGGGGCATCAATCCCTCGACCTACCGGGGGGCGGCCCTCGTCGAGCTGCTGCACACGGCGACCCTGATCCACGACGATGTCGTCGATGACTCCGACGAGCGGCGGGGCTTCTTCTCCCTCAATGCTCTATGGAAGAACAAGATATCGGTGCTCGTCGGTGACTTTCTGCTCTCCCGGGGCCTGCTTATGGCCCTGGAGCACGACGACTTTCAATTGCTCAAGATCGTCTCCCATGCCGTCAAGATGATGAGCGAGGGGGAATTGCTCCAGATGGAAAAGGCCCGCAAGCTCAACATCGACGAGCCGGTCTACCTGGACATCATTCGGCAAAAAACCGCCTCCCTCTTTGCCTCCTGCTGCGAGACCGGGGCGGCGAGCGCCACCGACGACAAGGACGTGCAGGAGCGAATGCGCCTCTTTGGCGAAAAAGTCGGCATCGCCTTCCAGATCAAGGATGACCTCTTTGATTACGGGGACGACGACGTGGGCAAGCCCCGCGCGATCGACATCAAGGAGCGCAAGCTTACCCTGCCCCTGATCCACGTCCTCAACAAGTCCAGTTGGGCTGAGCGCCGTCGTCTGATCAATATTGTCAAGAACCACAATACCGATCCCAAGCAGGTACGCTACCTGATCGACTACGTGGCTGACCACGATGGCCTCACCTATTCCCGCGCGGTGATGCAGCAGTACATCCGGGAAGCCGAGGCGCTGCTCCTCCAGTTTGAGCCCTCTCCCGCCCGGGAGTCGCTCATCGCTCTGATGCACTACGCCATCGATCGGAAAAAGTAACCCTTTGGTATCGTGTGAAATAGGAAGTGCCACCAATTGGTGGCACTTCCTATTTCTGGTGCCACTTTATCAAATGGAACCGGAGGCAGTAGGGGAAAGGGGGAGAGATACAGACATTTGGAATTGGTTATCTGTCCAGTCACGCTCAACCTGGATCCACATTCTCTCCTTTCACATACCATTATTCAACGATTGACTTGTATGTACAAAACTACTGCTACCGCCCTGGTGGTGCTACTGCTTGCCCTGCTTCCGGGCTTTGCGCTGGCACAGCGGACCATCTCAGGCACGGTGACGGATGCCCAGACCGGGGATCCGCTGATCGGTGCATCGGTCGTGGCCATTGGGACCACGTCGGGTGCAGCCACGAACGAATCCGGACAGTTTAGCTTCCGGGCGCCTGAAAACGCGGGCGAGCTGCGGGTGACCTACTTCGGCTATGTCCCTAAGGTCATCGCAATCGGTACCGAGTCTACCTTTACCATTACGCTGGAGGCCGACATCGTCACGACGGGTGAGGTGGTCCTGATCGGTTATGGAACCGTACGAAAAGAAGATGCGACCGGCTCGGTGCAGTCGGTCAATGCCGAGGCTTTTAACCAGGGGGCCATCAACTCGGCCCAGGAACTGGTGGCCGGTAAGGTGGCCGGGGTACAGATCACCACCGGCGCCGCCCCCGGCGACGGGGCCGCTATCCGGATCCGGGGCGGATCCTCCCTCAGCGCCGTCAACGATCCGCTGATCGTCATCGACGGGGTACCGGTCTTCAACGATGGGATCGCCGGGAGCCGCAACCCGCTCTCCATCCTCAACCCCAATGACATCGAGACCTTTACGGTGCTGAAAGACGCCTCTGCTACGGCCATCTATGGTTCGCGCGCGTCTAACGGGGTCATCCTGATCACCACCAAGAAAGGAGCCCTTGGCACCAAGCAGGTCCGCGTGGGCTACGCGGGCAACGTCTCCATCTCCAACCGCCTAAATGAGATTCAGGTGTTGAACGGAGATGAGTACCGGGCCCTGATCACCGAGCGTTTTCCCGAAGGGCATCCCGCCCGCGAGCTGCTGGGTAGCGAAAACACCGACTGGCAAGACCAGATCTTCCGCTCTGGGATTGGTCACGACCACAACCTGAACCTCTCCGGGGGCATTGGCAAATTTCCCTATCGTGTGTCGCTGGGCTATACCTACCGGGACGGGATCCTGAAAAATGACAACTTCCAGCGCACCACCGGTGCCCTGAACCTGACCCCGAAATTCCTGAATGGCCAGCTGCAGGTGAATGTCTCGCTGAAAGGGATGCTTACCCAGAACACCTTTGCCAACCAGGGCGCCATCGGCGCGGCGGTGAGCTTTGATCCCACCCAGCCCGTCTTTGATCCGGGCAACGGCTACGACGATTACTTCACCTGGACCCAGAGCAATGGCGACCCCAACACCCTGGCCCCGGCCAACCCTCTGGCGCTGCTCAACATGCGCGACGACGTTTCCAACGTACAGCGCTTCATCGCCAACGCGCAGATCGACTATCGCATGCCCTTCCTGCCCGATCTGCGGGCCAACTTGAACGTGGGCTACGACGCCTCCAATGGTCAAGGCACCATCGACGTCCCGGCCAATGCGCCTTTTGCCTTCTCGCAGGGCGGTGAAATTCGCGAGTACTACCAGCAGCAGCGCAACGAGCTGCTGGAGTTCTACCTCAACTATACCAAGAAACTGGGCAGCCACAACCTGGATGTCATGGCAGGCTACTCCTGGCAGCACTTCTACCGCAACGACTCCAGCTGGGCCACCAACGTAGCTGGTGATATTGAGCTCACCCCGCCCAATGCCAATCCTAAGGAGTACTACCTCGTGTCGCTCTTCGGCCGGGTCAACTACACCTGGGATCGCCTCCTGCTGACCTTCACGCTGCGTCGGGACGGTACTTCCCGCTTCTCGCCCGAGAACCGCTTTGGCCTCTTCCCGGCGGCCGCCGCTGCCTACAAAATCGTCGAGCAGCAAGGCGGTACACTTTCCAACCTGAAAGTACGCCTCGGCTACGGCGTAACGGGTCAACAGGACATCGGAGGTGACTTTTACCCCTATCTTGCCCGCTACCAGGCCTCCCAGCCTAATGCGCAGTATCAGTTCGGGGACATCTTCCTCAACACCCTGCGCCCCAATGGCTATGACGCCAACATCAAGTGGGAAGAAACCACTACCTACAACGTCGCCCTGGACTACGGCTTCTTGGATGACCGTATCACCGGCTCGATCGAGTACTACCGCCGGACCACCACCGACCTGCTCAACTTCATCCCCGTTGCGGCCGGGACCAACCTGACCAACTTCATCACCACCAACGTGGGTGACCTGCAAAACAACGGGGTCGAATTTTCCATCAATACCGTACCGGTGCTGAAGGACAACATGAAGTGGGAGTTTGGCTTCAACGTGACGGCCAACCGCAACGAGATCATCCGCCTGACGGCGACTGAGGACCCCGCTTATCAGGGGGTCTTTACCGGCGGCATCGCCGGGGGGGTGGGTAACACCATTCAGGTGCACAGCGTAGGCTTCCCCGCTAGCTCTTTCTACGTCTATGAGCAGGTATATGACGAAGCGGGTGTGCCCATCGAAGGGCTGTATGTAGACCGTGATGGCGACGGGCAGATCACGCCCGACGACCGCTATCGTTACGAAAACCCCGCCCCTGACGCCTTCTTTGGCTTCACCTCCCGCTTTGAATATGGCAACTTTGATTTCCTTTTTGCCGGCCGGGCGAATGTGGGCAACTACGTCTACAACAACATCTACTCGGATGGGGCTTACTACAACCGTCTCTTTAATAGCACTGGCTACCTGGCCAATGTAAACCAGGTTACCTCTGATATCGACTTCACGGTGCCGCAGTACTTCAGCGACCACTTCATCCACAATGCCTCCTTCCTGCGTCTGGACCACGTGACCGTGGGATACAACATCCCCGGGATCTTTGGGGGCAGCATGCGCGTCTATGGCGTGGTACAAAACCCCATCCTGATCACGAAGTATGAGGGCCTCGACCCCGAAGTGTTCGGTGGGATTGATGGCAACATCTACCCCCGTTCCCGGACCTTCGTTCTTGGTGTAAACGCTAACTTCTAATTTGACACTCGCGATGAAATTGATGAAACATATATCTCTGGCGTTGCTGGCCGGCCTGATGGTCACCCTGACGGGCTGCTTCAACGACCTCAATGTGGTGCCGCTGGACCGTGATGAAGTCACCTCGGCGGTGGTCTACGACAATCCCGAAGCCTACAAGCAGGTGCTGGCCAAGCTGTATGCCGGCCTCGCCGTGAGTGGGCAGGAAGGCCCCGCCGGTCAGCCGGATATCTCCGGCATTGACGAAGGCTTCTCCACCTACCTGCGTCAGTACTGGAAAGCCCAGGAACTGACCACCGACGAAGCCGTGATTGCCTGGAACGACGGCAACATCCACGACTACGAGCAGCAAGACTGGGACGCCGCCAACGAATTTGTGACGGCGATGTACAACCGGATCTTCTATCAGATCTCCCTCACCAACGAGTTTCTG